>JAAYXM010000018.1 GCA_012515925.1 Clostridiales bacterium | reverse complement strand
CTTATACTCGGCGAGGCCTCCCGCGATGAGGCGGTTTCGTTTATCAAACGCAGCCCCGTGTTTTTCGCAAAAAAAAACTACACCTTCGCGGCGCAGGGTACGGAATTGTTCCGCCTATCCGACTATGACGATGAAAACGAATTGTATAACAAGCTTTTGGGCGACGGCTTCGATTTAATCGAGGAGCCGATTATACAGCATAAAAGCCTTGACGCGCTTTATCCGGATTCGGTTAACACCGTAAGGGTTGTCACGGTATATATAAACGGAAAGTGCGATATCGTGTTTGCGGCGCTTAAAACCGGTAAAACAAGCTTTGTGGACAACTTAAACGCGGGCGGAATCGCGGCCGCGGTGGATATCGAAACCGGTACCGTCTATACTGACGCGGTTTCAAAGACCGGCGAGAGATTCGAAAGCCACCCGGTTACACACGTGCCGTTTATGGGCTTTAAAATACCCATGTGGGAATCCGTTGTCGAGCTTGTGGACAAGGTCGCGGGTATCACGCCCGAGCTTCGCTTTGTGGGCTGGGATATTGCGATTGCAAACGACGGGCCGCTTATGGTGGAGGGGAACTACCTTCCGGGTTATGACCTTTTGCAGATTCCGGACATGACGGGGCGGAAATGGATTCTCGATAAATATGTCAGATAAGCCTAAGACAGGCTTTCGCCGCGTTCCCATTCGTAGAACTGCTTAAACAGAACAACCGGAATCGGCAGGAATATTCCTACAAGCCCGAACACCTTAATACCGATATAAATTGAAAACAGGGTAAGCAGCGGATGCAATCCAATTTGCTTGCCTATTATTTTCGGTTCCACAACGTTTCTGACTATCGTTATAATTCCGTACAGCAGCGCAAGCCCGACAGCGCCCGAAAGGTCGCCGCGAAACAGGTTAACTATCGCCCACGGGATAAGCACCGTGCCCGTCCCGAGTATCGGCAAAGCGTCAATCAGCGAAATAAAGAACGCGAGCACCAGCGCGTATTTGATATTAAGTATCGCAAAGCCTATCAAAAGCTCGACGAACGTAAGCGAAAGCAGAATAAAAAGCGCGCGGAGATAGCTTATGAGTGTAGAAAACAAGCGGGTCTTAGCCGCGCTGAAGCGGTTTTTCCATTTCACGGGCATGCGCTCGGAGAGAAATTGCTTTATATTTTCATAATCGCTGCTGAAGAAATAGGTAGACACAAGTACCGCGATTATAAACAGCAGAATCGACGGAATGGACGAGGCGACGTTTGTGGAGTAGGTGACCGCGTTGCCCAGAAACTCCCGGGGGATTGTCAGGCCCTCGTTTATAAGGTTTTCAATCGAAACTATGATGAAATCCTGGGTCTCCCGCGGGACCATGGTCATGACGCTGTTAAACAGATTGTTTAAATAATCACCCACATCCGAGATAATGACGGAGGCCTCCGGAAGGTTAGTAATAAGCAGCCTTATTTCGCGTGTAATACGCGATATCAGCGCGTAAATGCCCCATCCCACAAAGCCGAAAGCGAGCAGCGTAAACACCCCGCTTGAGATAGAGCGGGGAATCTTTAGGCGCGCGGAGCAGAACCACACGGGTTTTTCGATAAGCCTGGACAGCAGAAAAGCGATTATAAACGGCGAAAGCCAGCCCAGCGCGTATCTGAATATAAACCAAAGAGCGAGTATACCCAGCGCGATATATATAAGCATAATGAAAAATCTCAGGTGCTTGTTTTCAGGCAAGAATAGGCCCCCTTCAGCGCTCGTTTTTTACTATTATACACAAATTATGGATAGAATAAAAGAGGGCATAAATTAATTGTGGAAATACACAGGCTTTTTATCGCATAAAATATATTATTTTACATCAATCACAATTGAAATATTCCTCATATTGTGTTACGATAGTATCCACAATCGGCGGACAAATGGTTATGTATGGGGGATGTGAAACATGAAACCCGGATACTACATTGTCGAAGGCTCGGCCCTGCCCGAGATTTTCATCAAGGTCGTCGAGGCCAAGCAGTATTTGTCTTCGGGGAAGGTCAGGACCGTCAAGGAGGCAGTAAATAAGGTCGGCATTAGCCGGAGCGCGTTTTATAAATACAAGGATTTAATATCGCCGTTTTATGAGATGGCGAGCGGAAAAATCCTTACGTTTTATATGGTTCTGGAGGATGAACCGGGTATTCTGTCGGGCGTCCTCCGCATGTTTGCGAAATCCGGAGCGAATATCCTTACGATAAACCAATCCATACCGGTTAACGGTCAGGCTCCGGTTACGATTACCGCGGACACGGCAAGTTTGACAGTGAGCCTCCAAAGCTTTGTCAGGCGGGCGCTTGAGCTTAACGGCGTAATAAAATTCGAGGCTCTGGCGGGGAAATAGAAAGGAGAAAAAAATCTGTAAATGGTTAAGATTGCGGTATTGGGTTACGGAATTGTCGGCTCGGGCGTTGTCGACGTGATTTATAAAAACTCCTCGGTTATTACGAATAACGCGGGCTGCGGAATTGACGTAAAGTACATTCTCGATATACGGGATTTCCCGGACAGCGCGTTTAAGGATAAATTCGTTAAGGATTTCGGCATAATCGAAAACGACCCGGAAATCAAGGTTGTAGTCGAAACTATCGGGGGAACAAACCCGGCTTATGATTTTACGAAACGCGCGCTGCTCGCGGGCAAAAGCGTCATAACCTCCAATAAAGAGCTTGTGGCATGCCACGGCGCGGAGCTTATAGGCATAGCGCGGGAAAGAAACTTAAACTATCTGTTTGAAGCCTCGGTAGGGGGCGGCATTCCGGTACTTCGCCCGATAAGCCAATGCCTGGTCGCGAACGAACTCGACCGGGTTTGCGGCATACTTAACGGAACCACGAATTATATTCTGACGCGTATGATAGAGGGCGGCCTGTCGTTTGAAAAAGCGCTCTGCGAGGCACAGGAAAAAGGATATGCCGAGCGAAACCCAGAGGCGGATATCGAAGGGCATGACGCGTGCAGAAAAATCTGTATTCTGGCGGCGCTCGCCTTCGGAAAGCATGTATATCCCGAATACGTCGAAACAGAGGGGATTACCGGCGTTTCGCTTGAGGATGTCCGCTACGCGGAATCTGACAATAAGGTGATAAAGCTTTTAGGGCGCGCCATAAGGCTTGATAACGGAAAGCTTCATGTGTTTGTCGGTCCGCATCTTGTCGAGAAGGAAACGCCGCTCGCGAGCGTCAAGGACGTATTCAACGCGATTGTGGTTCACGGCAACGCAATCGGCGAGGTTATGTTCTACGGCAGGGGAGCCGGGAAATACCCCACGGCGAGCGCGGTAGTCGCGGATGTCATTGACGCGGTCAAGCATTTAGACGCGCGAAAGTACTTAAATTGGGAAGACGCGGGGCGCGAAATTATTGAGGATAACGGCAGGTTTGTCTCCCGCGTATATATACGCGCGGAGGGTGAAAGCGTGAGAAGCGCCGTTACGTCGGCTTTCGGCGAGGTAAAATTCATAGGCGAGGCCGGAAAAAACGAATGCGCGTTTATTACAAGATGCTTGCCCATGTCGGAAATAAACGAAAAAACGAAATTATTATCGGAAAAATGCAGAGTGATTTCTAAAATGAAGGTTCTGTAAACCGTAAGGTTTCCTGAGAGGAGAAATAATATATGGCTCTAATTGTTCAGAAATTCGGCGGAAGTTCGGTGGCAAACGCCGAAAGGGTATTTAATGTCGCGGAGATTATCACGAATACGTTTAAACAGGGAAACGATGTTGTAGTCGTGCTGTCCGCCCAGGGCGACACAACGGACGATTTGATTGAAAAGGCTAATGAAATAAACCCGAAGCCGTCCAAACGCGAAATGGATATGCTGCTTTCCACAGGCGAGCAGATTTCGATAGCGCTTATGGCGATGGCTATCGAAAAGCTCGGGTTTCCGGTTGTCTCGCTGACCGGCTGGCAGGTTGGGATGAAAACCGATTCGACATACGGAAACGCGCGCATAAAAAAGGTCGAGCCCGAACGCATTCAAAGCGAGCTCGGCACGGGTAAAATCGTGCTTGTGGCGGGCTTTCAGGGCATCAATAAATACGATGATATAACAACTCTCGGCCGCGGCGGTTCGGACACGAGCGCGGTCGCGCTCGCGGTCGCGCTGAAGGCGGATTTATGCCAGATTTACACGGATGTGGACGGTATTTACACCGCCGACCCGCGCGTGGTAAAGGACGCGAAAAAGCTCGAGGAAATAACATATGACGAAATGCTTGAGCTCGCGTCTCTCGGCGCGCAGGTCATGCACAACCGTTCGGTCGAGATGGCTAAGAGATACAGCGTCCACCTTGAGGTGTTATCGAGCTTTACCCGCAATCCCGGAACAAAGATTAAGGAGGTACCCCAAATGGAAAAAATGCATGTAAGCGGTGTTGCTTCGGATAAAAGAACTGCCCGGATTTCGCTCATCGGTCTTGAGGACGTACCGGGAATCGCGTTTAAAATCTTTTCCGTGCTGGCTCAGAAGAAGATAAACGTCGATATAATACTTCAGTCGATAGGCAGGGGAAATACGAAGGATATCAGCTTTACCGTGGCGGATAATAGCTTGAACGCCGCCGTGGAGATGCTAAACGCGAATCGAGATATCATAGGGTTTAAGGATATTACGGTTAACGACAGGATATGCAAGCTCTCGATTGTCGGCGCGGGTATGGTTAACAACGCGGGCGTCGCAGCTAAGATGTTCGAGGCGCTTTCAAACGCGAGCGTTAATATCCAGATGATATCCACAAGCGAGATTAAGATATCGGTTTTGATTGACCGCGATGACGAGGAACGCGCGCTTAAGGCCGTCCACGCTATGTTCTTTAATAACTGAAAATGGTTGAGCCGGCTTTAAGCCGGCCCGAACAAACAATAAAAAATGCTGTCTTGCGACAGCATTTTTTTGTTATGATACGGTTACATAGATTTTATCTTTGGCGATGGCATGAATTTTCTTGATCGCGCGCTCATAGTTTTCGATAAGCTTGTTCGCGATTTCGTCCTCAAGCTCTTTCTGTATTAAGCGTCGCAGATTGCGCGCGCCGTATTTAACCGAGAAGGATTTCTCGACCAGATAATCAATCAGGCTGTCGTCAAAGCTAAACGCGATACCCTTGTCCTTAAGCGATTCGGTGAGATCTCCGAGCATAATCCGCGCAATCCTGCCGAAATGCTCTTTAGGCAGGCTGTTAAACGCGATAACCTCGTCGATTCGGTTGATGAACTCGGGGCGCAGAAAATCGTTTAACGCTTTTAAAGCCTTTTCCTTGCTCTGCTCGGAAATCGTCTGCCCGAAGCCGACCGTTCCGTTTTTGTTCTGGCTGCCCGCGTTGGAAGTCATTATAATTATCGTGTTTTCGAAATTGATTTGTCTGCCCTGCGCGTCCGTAATCCGGCCGTCATCGAGTATCTGGAGCAGGATATTCAACACGTCGGGATGTGCCTTTTCTATCTCGTCAAACAGTATTACCGAATAGGGCTTGCGCCTGATTTTCTCTGTAAGCTGACCCGCTTCGTCATAACCCACATACCCGGGAGGCGCGCCGATTATACGCGAAACCGCGTGCTTTTCCATAAACTCGGACATATCGAGCCGGATAAGGGATTCCGGCGAGTTGAACAAATCCTGGGCGAGGCATTTCACAAGCTCGGTTTTACCGACGCCCGTGGGCCCCGTGAACAGGAACGAAACGGGCTTTCTCTTCGGTGAAATGCCGACGCGGTTGCGTTTTATCGCGGCGCATACCGCGGCTATAGCCTCGTCCTGTCCGATTATGCGCGTTTTTAAGCGGTTTTCAAGTTCGGAGAGCTTTTTAAACTCGGTTTCCCGGATTGACGATGCCGGAATCTTGGTCCAAAGCTCGATAACACGCGCGAGATGCTCGATTGTGAGCTCGGGCGTACCGTGGGACTCAAGCTCGTTTAAGCGTTCTACAATCTTGCATTCCTCGCTGCGAAGCGTCGCGAGGCGTTTGAACGCATCGGGCGTCGTATCGTTAAGATAAGCGTCGCGCTCGTAGTTTATCTGCTTAAGCTTTTTCTTGAGCCTTGTGCGCTCGGTGATAAGCTCGCTTTTGAGATTTAAGTCAGAGCAGGCCTCGTCGATTAAGTCTATCGCCTTGTCGGGCAGGTACCTGTCCGTAATATAGCGCTCGGACAGGGTTACCGCGAGCCGCGCCACGTTTTCCGTAATCTTGACGCCGTGATACTCCTCGTAATAATGGGCTATGCCCTTTATTATCTCGACTGTTTCATCTATCGACGGCTCGTTTACTATAACCGTCTGGAAGCGGCGCTCCAGCGCGCTGTCCTTTTCGATATGCTTGCGGTATTCGGTAAACGTGGTCGCGCCGATGACCTGTATTTCGCCGCGCGACAGCGCGGGCTTAAGTATGTTCGCCGCGTTCATCGAACCCTCGGCGTCTCCCGCGCCGACTAAGTTATGCACCTCGTCGATTACAAGTATGATGTTGCCGAGCTTTTTAATCTCGTCGATAAGACCCTTCATTCGGCTTTCAAACTGCCCGCGAAACTGCGTTCCCGCAACAAGAGCCGTAAGGTCGAGAAGATATACCTCTTTGTCAACAAGCTTTGCGGGAACTTTGCCCTCCGACATGCGAAGCGCGAGACCTTCGGCTATCGCGGTCTTGCCGACACCGGGCTCTCCGATAAGACACGGGTTGTTTTTCTGGCGCCGGTTTAATATCTGAATTACGCGCTCTATTTCCGTGTGCCGCCCGACAATTCTGTCAAGCTTGCCCTCCTTGGCGCGCTGGGTAAGCGAAATGCAGTAATTGTCAAGGAATTTGCGCTTGGTTTCTTTCTTTTGATGGTTATTCCTGCGCTCGGTTTCGCCCTGTTCCGGGCGTCTTGCCTCGCCCTGCTCGGACGACCTGTCAAACGGTGACGCGCCGAACAGCTTATTAAGGAACGGAAAAGTCGCGGTTTTGCCTTCCGCGTCCGCGTCCGCGTCGTCGGAGGCGTCCGGATTGTCAAGCCCCGATAAACCCGCGAGCTCCAATCCGTCCGCGCCTTCAAACATATTCATCATTTCACTGCTCATCGTGTCCAGATCATCATCGGTTATTCCCATGCGTTCCATGAATTCGCCGACGGGCTTGAGCCCGAGCTCGCGCGCGCATTTAAGGCATATACCTTCGCTTGTTGTGGTATTGCCGTCCATTTTCGTTATAAATATTACCGCTATGTTTTTTTTGCATCTGTTGCATATAGTTGGCTGCATATTGACCTCCAGAATAGTTTAGCGTAACGTCAGCTTTTCTTTGATTTCTGTCTCTTCCTGAATTGCCAATACTGGTACAGGTAGCTGAAAAAAGCCAGAAAAGAAATTATTACCGCAAGATATTGATATAAATCCTTAAGCGTCGGCGGGATAAGACTGCCGAGCGTCATAATGAGTATACCGCCCGTAACAAGATATACTGTCGCGGCTTTCCCGAGCATATTTGCCGAGAAAACGCCGGAAACCTCCCTGTATAGCTTAAAGCCGCCGACGATGAGAAGAGCGTCCTTCGCGAAGATTAAGGCTATTACCCACCATTGTATTATACCCGAAATAGTAATGCAGATAAATACCGTAATCGTCATGAGCTTATCCGCAAGCGGGTCGAGTATTTTCCCGAGCGGTGTTATCTGGTGAAAATTCCTTGCTATTATCCCGTCGAGCACGTCCGTCAACCCCGCGAGCGCGTAAATTGCCGCCGCGAAAAGATTAGCGTTCGGCCTGCCGCTGAAAAACACAACGACAAACACCGGAACAAGGCTCATCCGGAATATGGTAAGCAAGTTTGGAATATTCACTCATATCATCCCCTACGAAAGAATAACACAGCTTTATCTATTTGTAAATCAGAGAAAACGGATTGAAACCGGAAATATTCCGAAGAATCACGGTTTTATCGACTATATCTTTGGAAAGCAGAATTCCCGTATTGGTAAGAATCGTAACCGTAATCGTTAATGTGATGTACCCTAACAGCAAGCCGAGAATAAGCCCCCCGGTCTTGTTGATAAAATTAAGCCCGGGTATTTTTGTGATGAGATTTACGAGTCTGACCAATAGCGAAAGCAGTATCAGCAATAATATAAAGTATAAAAGGCAGGATACCGCGAAGGTTACTTTCTGCGCTATCGCGCCCGATATGTCGTCAATCGCGCCGTTTATTTTCTCGTCGGTGCTCCAGTCGAAATTTCCGACCGCCTCAGTGACGGCGTTTTGCGGAATCCCGATTTTAAGAAGCATCTGACTGATGGTTTCCGATATTCCTCCGACGGCCGTGTCCGCGGCTTCCTGTGATTTCGGCATGATGTAATCCCGGATTCTGGGCTCAACATAGTTCTTTGAAAGATAAGGGGTTGTCAGTTCGGATAGTTGCCCCGCGCCGAAATACGCGATAATCAGCACAAGTATACCCGCAACGGTCCTGAGAAGCCCGCGTTTTCTGCCGCGCAGCGCGAATAGAATCAATACGGCAACGGTAATTATATCGGCCGCCAAGGGGACAAGGTAAGCTTGATTTGGCATTTTCTTCACTCCCATTATATGTAATGAGGGTACGCGGAAACTACGGGATAAGGAGCTTCGCGAAATTCTCGCCTATTGTCAGAAGTGTTCCGTCATCGCGGATGATAAAGCTTTTTATATCCTTTGCGATAGGGAAGGAGTGTTTAAACGCTAAACCATCCGAATATATATCGATCCTGTCCGAAAAACCGACGGCTATATGCCTGTCCGAGACCGAAAACCCGAGTATCTGCCCGTCAATACCGATGCGCACGGGCTCGGAGTTTCTTTTTACGGTTACCGCCTCGGCCCTGCCGCCGCTTAAGTTCCCGTTTAAAAGCATCGAGAAGAACCTGTCCTTGACAAAAAAACCGTTTAGCTCCGTTGACTTAAACTCAAGCAGGGTCTGTATTTCCCCGCCGAGCTTTACGGATTTAAGCGAATCCTCGGTCAGGACAAAAAGCGTGTCGGAGCTTTGAAAGCCTGCCGCTATAGGCATATCGTCGGGGAGCGTGAACGTCGCGAGCGGGCTTTCGCTGTTTAAACCGTAAACCGTGACATTGCCCTCAAAACCGCCGCTTTTCGCGGAATAACCGAGAACAGCCATTGATTTGGCGTCGTTTGATAAAATCGCGTCAAACACGAACTGTTCGGACGAATAAAGCTTGTAAACGGTATTCATCGAAGAATTATATACGGTAACCATTGACTTGCAGTCCGGCCCGTCGGTTATAAGCGTAAACGCGCCGTTTTTGTTCATGGTTATTTTGCTTATTTTCGCGGGCGCTTCTTCACGCATAAGTATTTTTTTGCCGTTTGTGACCAGAAACCCCGTACCGCTGCGGTCATATACCGCGAAGCTGTCATTGCAGCCGGAAACCGCGGGGGAATGAAACAGCAAGGGCTCGAAAAGAGTTCGCTCACCGGACATTTTGTAAACCGAAAGCTGATTCGGGGATATTACGGCAAGCCCGCGCTTAAATGCGTGAAACTCGTTCATCTCATGCATGTCAAATGAAATCGAGGCTTCTTCGGTCATATCTCCGGTAATACCCGAGCCGAGCATATAGATTAACCGCAGAACAGAGTTAGCCCCCGTTCTGTTAAGGAAAAAGATTGTCAGACTGACAAAAAGCAGGATTATTATGTAAATAATAAACCTTCCCAGAATGCCGGTTTTACGTTTGCGTCTTTTCTGAGCCGCGGGCATGTTACATGCTCCCCTCAATAAACTCATAATTACAAAGGCGGTTAAACATCTCGTTATCTGTATTATACCACAGCCGGGCAAGATACAATCCGTGTGCCGGAGCGGTGGCGCCCGCGCGCGCACGGTCGCGGCTTAAGAGTATTTCCGGAATACCGTCCGCGCTTGTTTTATTTCTCGCGACCTCAAGCAGCGTACCGGTTATGGCTCTCGCCATGTTGTATAAAAACCCGTTCGCGCACATGTATATGTACGCCATATCGCCGGAGATTTCCGCGTCACAGCTGTACATCGTGCGCACCGTGCTTTTGACGGGTGTGCCGAGCGTGCGCATCGCGGAAAAATCATGGGTTCCGACAAAATTCGCGCAGGCCTTCTTAACCTCCGCAAAATTAAACGGATACGGGTAATGCAGCGCGAGGTCCCGCAGAAACGGGCTTCTGGTTTTACCAAGGTGGATTTTATATATATATTCCTTCCGGACACATGAGCGCGTCGAATGAAAGCTGCCGGGTATCTCAAACGCGGCTAAAACCGAAATATCGCGGGGCAGGAGACTGTTTAACGCAGCGGGCAGCTTTTCGGTAGAAATACCGCTTGTCGTGCGAAAATCCGCGACATAGCGCAGCGCGTGAACTCCCGCGTCGGTACGCCCGCAGCCGGTAAGCTTAATCTTTTCGTCCGTGATTCGCGAAAGTACGTCCCCGACGGTTTCTGAGACCGTTATGCCGTTTTTCTGGATTTGCCAGCCGTGGTATGCGGTTCCGAGATAGGACAAAACCAGCGCGATATGACGCGGGCTCACCGTGTTATCACTCCCCAGACGATTGTATACGACATCACGATGGATATCGCAAATACCGCAAGCGTAAGTATTGTCACGGCATAATCCTTTTTGTCGAGCACAAGCACCCGGAGCCTTGTCCTGCCCTGGCCGCCGCGATAACAGCGGCATTCCATAGCTATCGCGAGCTCCTCGGCGCGGCGAAACGCGCCGATAAAAAGCGGAATAAGAACCGGGATAAGCGCCTTCGCGCGCTTAAGTATGCTTCCTGTTTCAAAATCCGCGCCGCGAGATTTCTGCGCCGACATTATCCTGTCCGTCTCCTCCATAAGCGTCGGTATAAACCTTAACGCGATAGTCATCATCATCGCGAGCTCGTGCGCCGGAAACTTAAGCTTTTTAAACGGCCCGAGCAGCGACTCGAGCCCGTCCGTAAGCATTATCGGCGAGGTCGTGTATGTCAGCATGACGAACGAGACGGATATTAAAAGTATAAGGCGCAGTATGATAAAAAACGCCATGTAGATGCCGTGCGTGGTGACGGTAACAAACCCGATGTTAAGAAGCACGGTTCCGCCCTGTGTATAGAATATATTCAGCATAGTTGTGAATACAAGCAGTATCAGTATCGGACGAAGACCCTTGAATATAAGGCGTAAGTTTATTTTTGAAAGGTATATCGCGACAGACAGGAATACTGTCATTATAAGATATGGTATCGGGCCGTTTATCATGAACAGTATGATAATATAAAGCATGGTAAGCGTTATTTTGACGCGCGGGTCAAGCCTGTGAATTATCGTATCGCCGGGGAAATACTGCCCGAGAGTTATATCGCGTATCATTTACGGGCACCTCCCAACGACAGCAGCTCGTTTTTAAGCTGCTCCACGGTATAAACGGAGGTGCTGATGTTAAGACCGGCGTCAAAAAGCCTGTTTGCCACCTGTGTTATCTGCGGGACGGCGAGGCCCGCGGCTTCAAGCTCTTTACCGCGAGAAAAAACCTCGCTTGTTCCGCCCGTCATCATTATCTCGCCTTTTTTCAACACGATAATCCTGTCTACCGTTTGGGCGATATCCTCCATGTTATGCGTGACAAGCACAACGGACAAGCCGGTTGATTTGTTATAGGCCTTTACATGATTGATAATATCGGCGCGCCCGCGCGGGTCAAGCCCGGCGGTTGGCTCGTCAAGGATTAAAACGTCGGGCATCATCGCGATAACGCCGGCAATAGCGACCCTGCGTTTCTGGCCGCCCGACAGCGAAAACGGGGATTTTTCGAGGATATCGGGCTTGAGCCCGACAAAACGAATCGCGTCCGCGACGCGCCCGCGGATTTCATCCTCCTTCAGCCCCATGTTTGTCGGGCCGAAGGCTATATCGCGGTAAACGGTTTCCTCGAACAGCTGGTATTCGGGGTATTGGAACACAAGCCCGACCTTAAAACGGATACTGTGGGTGAATTCCTTCGATTTCCATATATTCTCGCCGTTAAACGTCACGGTTCCGGCGGCGGGCTTTATTAAACCGTTTAAATGCGATATCAGCGTTGATTTACCCGAGCCTGTGTGGCCGATAACCCCGATTATTTCGCCTTTATATATATCAAGGTTTATATCTTTAATCGCGACTTGCTCAAACGGCGTGTTCGGGCTGTATACATGTGTAAGGCCGCGGACAGAAATGATTGCATCCAACAGCGGAAACCTCCAAGTTTACTTAAAATACGAATACAGGGCGGCGGCGCACTCGTCCACGCTTATTTTATCGAGCGGGACATCAATTCCGGATTTTTGTAGCTCATACAGAAGCTCGACGGTTTGCGGGACTGAGAGACCGAACTCCTTAAGCTCGTCAACCCGCGTGAATACTTCCTTCGGCGTGCCGTCCATTGCTATTTTTCCGTCATTCATAACTATGACACGGTCGGCGTCAGCGGCTTCGTTCATGTGGTGTGTTATCAGAATAATCGTAATGCCGTACTGCTTATTAAGCTTTGATATCGTGGCGAGCACCTCGCGCCTGCCCACCGGGTCAAGCATTGCCGTGGGCTCGTCGAGCACAATGCAGCGCGGGCGCATAGCTATTA
Source organism: Clostridiales bacterium (assembly GCA_012515925.1). Taxonomy (GTDB): domain Bacteria; phylum Bacillota; class Clostridia; order Oscillospirales; family JAAYXM01; genus JAAYXM01. Next base: position 772 of record JAAYXM010000018.1, on the reverse strand, counting down.
TGCCCGCTATCGCAATCCGCTGCTTCTGGCCGCCCGAGAGCAGGTGAGGCGCGTGAGTGCGAAACTCAAACATACCCACGGTTTTCAGAGCCTCGTCCACTCGCTCGCGCAGCTCGGGCATCGGTACGCCTAAATTCTCCGGCCCGAACGCTACGTCCTCCTCGGTGATTGTCGCTACTATCTGATTGTCCGGGTTCTGAAAAACCATTCCGCAAAGACTTCTGATTGTATAGAGATTGGCCTCATCCTGTGTGTCCATTCCGTCTATATAGACCTTGCCGCCGGAGGGCAGCAGAATACAGTTGAAATGCTTCGCGAGCGTGGATTTCCCGGAGCCGTTATGGCCCAATACCGCGACAAACTCCCCGGGCTTTATATTCAAAGTTATATCGAATAAAACCTGCGTAGATTCCCCGCCCTCGTGCTTGTAGGCGAACCTCAGCGATTCGGTTGTTATCATATGGTTCATAGTACTCTCCAAAATCTCTTTATAATGCCGGGCTCCAGCGCGCGCAGCTTCCCGCGGGAAGGATTAGCTCGGTTTCGGCGACGCGCAGGCCAAGCTCCGAGTATTCGGTCTTTCCGCCGTATTTAGAGGTAAACACCAGATCAGACATATATCCGATGGCCGACGGGGCAAGCCCTGTCGTGTATGAGTTTATTATAACGAAGAGCGGGTTGTCCGATAAAACGTCAAGGCAAAGATTAAGAAATTCGAACAGCTTGTCCTCAAGCTTCCAGATTTCGCCCGTCGGGCCGCGCCCGTAGGAGG
>JAAYXM010000147.1 GCA_012515925.1 Clostridiales bacterium | reverse complement strand
AGAAAAAGTTTGGAAAAAAGTCAATTAACTTCCACCGGGAGAGAAACATATAATCATAATATGAATAAAAAAGCTCCCGTAATCGTGATACGGGAGTTTTAACAATACTGTAACATGTAAAAAAGCAAGCCGCGAGACTAAAATGCATATTATAATAATACACCCCCGCTTATGCCGTGTGCATCAATTTAATAACCTGCCCGTAGTTACAGGTGGGTCTCCTCTCCGGTGCGTCATTGCTTCCAACATCCGGCGCAAATACGCGCCGGGAGGCCTGCCATCTGCAACGGAAGGCGGAGTCCCATATGATTAATGTGGGTTTAAAAAGATACATCACGAGCAAAGCAGGGAGTACCGTCATGCCATGCCTTGTTTTGAGTATATTATAACACATGGACACATGAAAAATCAATGCCTTGCATGTCCACAAGAGCCGGATTATTCTTCCTCGTTTTCGTCCTCTTCGAACTCGTATATCTCTTCCATGAAAGCGTTGTAGACTTCCTCAAGCTCTTTGTCATCGTCAATCGTAGCCAGGATTTCCTCGCCGGTTTCGTCTTTAGTAAGCTTCAGCAGGATAAGCTCGGCCGGCTCGTCGGAATCTTCCGGAATTCCCGCGGGGACAAACGCCATATAAACCTGGGAATTAAGCTCGATTGTATCCAAATGCTCGAATTCGTGATTATTACCTTCCTCATCGGTCAATACTACGATATTTGCGCCTTCGTTCATATAATAACTCCAATCCGCCGTTCATATCGGCTTATATTTTAATTGATATGAATACGTCTTTGGAAAAGGTTATCACATCAATTAAGTATTTCCTTTAGCATACCTCTTTATGCGAAATAAATCAATACTTTGCTCAAAAATATTTAAATTTATTGTTTAATTAAAACCGATAATTTAGCCCCGTTCCGTTGCTTCCGTATTATCACTCTCACGAAGGGGGAGAGGAACGCAAAGCCGCAATTAAACCTGCAATTTACGGAAATCATAATATTTCCTTCAAGTTGAGAAATCTGATTGCCGCTGTGCTTCTCTCCCCCGAAGGGGGAGAGAAGCAATCAGCATAATTTAAAGGAAATCATAATATTTCCTCTGATAAGCTTGACATCCGCGTCGGCAAATGCTATACTAAACAAACGGAAAACCAAGTAGGGCATAATCGTCCTCACCTCAAGCTTGAGAGCGAAGAGGTCAACATTTCTCATACGAGAGGTTGTTGTATGCAGGCGATTTATGTCGTCTGCGCTTTTTTAAATTTTGGAGGTGCTTTCGTATTAGCAAAATCGAACATCAAATCAACGGAGAAATCCGGGATAAGGAGATTCGCTTAATCAGCGCGCAGGGCGAACAGCTCGGAATCATGTCTGCCCGCGAAGCGATGAGAATCGCGGAGGAACAGGATTTGGACTTAGTCAAAATCGCTCCGCAGGCTAAGCCGCCGGTATGCCGGATTATGGACTACGGCAAATTCAAATTCGAACAGGACAAGCGCGAGCGCGAAGCGCGCAAGAACCAGCGCGTTATCGAAATCAAGGAAATCCGCATGTCTCCCGGTATCGATGTGCATGATTTCAACGTAAAAGCGAGAAAAGCGCTTACTTTTCTTAAATCGGGCGACAAGGTCAAGGCGGTTGTCCGGTTCAAGGGCCGCGAGCTTGCGCATACTAATATCGGGCTTGATTTGCTTAAGAGATTTGCCGAAACCTGTGCCGAGTATTCGAATATCGAAAAACCGCCGAAGCTTGAGGGGCGGCATATGTCGATGTTCCTTTCGCCGAAAGCGGCTGACAAAAGCACCACTAAATAAGATAGTTTTACTTAAAGAGAGGAGACATATTTAAAATGCCTAAAATCAAAACGCACAGCGGCGCGTCAAAGAGGTTTAAGCTCACTAAAAAAGGCAAGGTTAAGCGCAATCATGCCAACAGACGTCATATTCTCAATAAAAAGACCACGAAGCTTAAAAGGGGTTTGAGACAGGCGGCGTATGCTTCGACCGCCGATGAATCCGCTGTTAAGCGCTTGTTACCGTACGGTAAATAATAATTGTTTTCGGAAGTGAGGCTGTTTTTTTATGGCAAGAATTAAAGGTGCGGTTATGACGCGCAAGAGAAGAAAGAAAATCCTGAAATTAGCCAAAGGCTATTGGGGCGCCAAATCAAAGCATTTTAAAATGGCGAATCAGGCGGTAATGAAGTCATTGACATACGCCTATATCGGACGGAGACTCAAGAAGCGTGATTTCAGAAAGCTTTGGATTACGAGAATTTCCGCCGCCGCGAAGCAGAACGGCATTAATTATTCAAGACTTATGTGCGGGCTTAAGAAAGCCGGCGTAACGATGAATCGCAAGGTGCTTGCGGAGATGGCTGTTAACGATAAAGCCGCGTTTACTGCTCTGACTGAACTGGCTAAAGCCAATATTTAGAATGATAATGGGGACCGGGCGGGAGCTTGGTTCCCGTTATTATAAAATATTAAGAATTTTAATTAATATTGAGGAGACTGTTTTTCTATGAATGCAAAATCCAAGGTTGCTGTTATCGGTGCGGGTTTCGTGGGTTCGTCAACGGCATATGCGCTGGCGCTTCGTCAGGTTTGCTCCGAGCTTGCTTTGATTGACGTTGCGGCGGACAAGGCGTCGGGCGAGGTTGACGATATCAGGCACGGGCTTCCGTATCTGGGGCATATGGATATCTATTCGGGCGGCTATGAATGCGTTAAGGACGCCGACCTTATTATAATTACCGCGGGCGCGAACAGAAAACCCGGCGAAACGCGGCTTAACCTGGCAAAGAAGAATATCGCCATCGCGCGCAGTATTACCGACGAGATAATGAAGCATTACAACGGCGGCGTAATTCTTGTGGTTTCGAATCCGGTCGATATATTGACGTACATGTTTACGAAGTGGATGGGGCTGCCTGAAGGCATGGTACTGGGAAGCGGCACATCGCTTGATACCGTGCGCTTCCGCAGCGCGATTGCGGATTTAACCCACGTCGATGTTATTAATATTCACGGCTATATCATAGGCGAGCACGGGGATTCGCAGGTTCCGGCGTGGAGCAATACGCATATCGCGGGCATTCAAGTCGACGATTATTGCAGGATGACAAATATTACGTTTGACGAAAAGGTCAAGGCGGGAATACTGGAGCATGTTAAAACCGACGGCGCGAGTATTATCAAGCGCAAGGGCGCTACGTACTACGGAGTTTCAATCAGTATCGCGATGCTCGCGAACTCGATACTGCGCGGCAGCAACACGATAAGGGTTGTAAGCTCGGTTTTAGACGGACAGTTCGGAGTATCCGACGTCGCGCTCTCATTGCCGACGGTTATCGGCAAATACGGCGCGCAGAACGTTTTGACCCCGATTCTTACGGAATCCGAAATTGAAGCTTTTATTAAATCCGCCGAGGCGTGCAAGGCTGTTTTGAACGACTGTATATAATACAATACTTAAGATAATAAAAAGACGGATGATTTTCAAGAATTTCATCCGTCTTTTTGCATATAATAAATACTGCATATTCTGCGGGGAGGAGATTCGATGTTTGATAATTTTACGGATATAAACCAAAAACCGAAAGCTGTCGTGGAGCGTATAAGCCAGGTGGGGAAGAAGCCCGCGGACATAATGGATGATATGCTCGCGGGCGAACCCGACGATTTGTCGGAGGAAATGTATACCGATTAAAGATTGACTCCCGCACTCATGTGCGGGAGTCAGGATTTAATTACACTTTTCGGGGTTTGAACGCGTTTATGATAAGAAGCAGCACGATTGACCCGACAATGGCGACGAACAGGCTCCACAGGTTAAACCCGGTTACGCCGTTTCCGCCGATGGTATTCATTATAAAGCCGCCGACGAACGCCCCGACGATACCGACCACTATATTCTTAAATGCGCCCATTTCCCTATTGTTACCGGTTACCATGCTCGCGATCCAACCCGCGAGCGCGCCGATAATAATCCAGCTGAGTATACCCACCTTAAGTCTCCTTTCAAGTGTAGTATACCTATTTTGCTGAGTTTTTTATATATTATTCCCGATTCGTGCGCATTGCCCGTGTCGAGTTGAGAATCGCGATAACCGCGACGCCGACATCGCCGAATACGGCTTCCCACATGGTCGCGATTCCCATGGCGCCCAGAATCAGTATAACGGCTTTGATTCCGAGGGCGAAGACGATATTCTGCCAGACTATGACGCGGGTTTTTCGCGCAATCTTAATCGCCAGAGGTAGCTTAGAGGGCTCGTCGCTCATCAGCACGACATCGGCGGCCTCGATTGCGGCGTCGGAGCCCAGAGCGCCCATGGCGATGCCGATATCCGCGCGAGCGAGCGCGGGCGCGTCATTGATTCCGTCGCCAACGAATACAAGCATCCCGTTTGTCTCGCGCCCGAGCTCCCCGACCTTTTTTACCTTCAGGTCGGGCAGCAAATCCGTGTAAACCTCGTCAATGCCCAATTCACTCGCGACAGCCTCGCCCGCGGCCTTGACGTCGCCCGTGAGCATGACGCTTTTTCTGACACCCAAAGCCTTCAGATCGCTGATGGCCTTTTTGCTGTCCGGCTTTATCATATCCGAAATCACGATATATCCCGCGAATACCCCGTCAACCGCGATGTATACGGCGCTTCCCGCCGTTTCCGCTTCCCGCGCGGGTATGTTATTTAAATCCATGAGCTTCAGATTCCCGGCGAGCACGGGCTTTCCGTCAACGTCCGCGCTGACACCGAAGCCGGGTATTTCCCGCGGCGAGGACAACCGCTCCGACCGTATAGGTTTTCCGTAGGCCTTTTGAATCGAGACGGCAATCGGGTGGTTTGAAAAGCTTTCGGCATGCGCGGCAATTTCAAGAAGCCCGGGCTCCGTATAGCCGTTTGCGCCGGCTGCGTGAGCAACCTCGAAAACGCCTTTTGTCAGCGTGCCCGTTTTGTCGAACACGACCGTGTCGATATTGCTTAAAGCCTCCAGGTAATTGCTGCCCTTAATCAAAATGCCGTTTCGCGACGCGCCGCCGATACCGCCGAAAAAGCCGAGGGGTATGGAAATAACCAGCGCGCACGGACACGAAACCACAAGGAACACAAGCGCGCGGTTTGCCCATTCGGAAAACCCGGCGCCCGGCAGTACAAGCGGGGGAACGACCGCGAGCGCCAGCGCGGTAAACACGACAATCGGCGTATAGTATTTCGCGAATCTTGTGATAAAGTTTTCGCTGCGCGCTTTCTTTTCGCCCGCGTTCCGGATAAGATTCAGAATCTTTGACGCGGTGGATTCCCCAAATACGCGGTTTACCTCAATCTCGAGCAGACCGTTTATATTGATTGAACCCGCGAGCACACGGCTTCCGGGCTCCACATCGCGAAACAGCGCCTCGCCCGTCAGCGCTGAGGTGTCGAGCGCGGAGTGACCATCCGAAACTATCCCGTCGAGCGGGATTTTCTCGCCGGGCTTGACAATAATGATATCCCCGACGTTGACCAGCTCGGGAGAAACCTTTTTTAACCCGTCTTCGGTTTTAAGATTCGCGTAATCCGGCCTTATATCCATCAGCTCGGCAATGGATTTGCGCGAACGGTCAACGGCGCGGCGCTGAAACGCTTCGCCTATCTGATAGAAAAGCATGACCGCGACGCCTTCCGGATACTCGCCGATAATGAAAGCGCCGATTGTGGCGACACTCATAAGAAAGTTTTCGTCAAACACCTGTCCGTGCAGAACATTCTTAAACGCGCGCCGTATTATATCGCCGCCGATTAAGATATAGCTTGAAATAAAGACAATCAGCCTGTACGGCCCGGAAAAATCAACAAGCAGCCCGGCCGCGAAAAATATCACGCCCGCGAGTATCGGGAAATAGCCCGCCGGCTTTTGCGTTTCAATTGAACAGTGTTCGCAGTCCGAACACTCGATACACGGCGATTTTATATTATTATCCATTATTGCAGCTCCTCAATACAGTTTACGTCTTTCAATTGAACGGTTGCGCCGTCGTTCAACCGTTATGTTAAAAATATATATTATTTCTCGCAGACATGGGCGAGCCCCTGGTCGAAAATAGTCCCCACATGTTCGTCCGCGAGGGAATAATAGACAACTTTTCCGTCCCTGCGGCATTTAACGAGCTTTGACTGCTTTAGAATCCTGAGCTGGTGGGAGATTGACGACTTGGTCATACCCAGAAGCACCGCGATATCGCATACGCACATCTCGGCTTTAAGCAGCGCGCTGAGAATTTTGACGCGCGTCGAATCCCCGAACACCTTAAACAGCTCCGCGAGGTCCAGCAGGGTATCCTCGTCGGGCAGTTGGTTTCGCACCTCGCTGACAACATTCTCGTGAATCGTGCCGCAATCGCATCTGTCAAAATCCATTAAATACGCAGCCATTTTATTAACCCCCAATAAAACAACGATTGAACAACTCTTCAACTGTATTATATGCCCATATTTCGTATTTGTCAATATGTATACTCAATGCAATTAAACGTCAAAGAACTGTTGAGGTATTATATTCCGAATACATAAGAACAGAAAAAGCCTTAAAAAGGCTTTTAAATAATGGTTCCGCTGTTTTCATTTCAGTTACGGGTGAGAATTAACTGTGCCGCGCGTTCAAAATCATAGTTTAAGTTAACCATTGTTACTTCTTCACCAAAAGCGGCTGAAATTTTATTCTCAATGGAGTTAACAGGATGTTCATTGGTTATGGTTATGTACTTTATAAGCCATCCGCCGTTTTCGTTTCTGGCGGCATCCATTATTCTTAACCCTTCAAATCCGGTTATAAAACCGGACGCGATTTCGATTACTTCCTGCAGTCGGGCGTCAACTTCTTCACGGGGCTTTTCCCGTTTTACTTTGGGTACGTAATAGATACAGCCGTTTACTATACAGTTGTGCTCCTGACGCTGCTTTCTTGTAAGAAATCCGGGATGTTCGTCATATCGGCAGTAGCCGACGCAGTTTCCGCATCCGGTTATGCTGCCGTCTATTAATCGCCGGTTATACTTGTTTCCGGATTTCTTTTCATAATAGGAATAATCTTTCTGCCGCTCGTTAGCTGCATACACTCCGGGACGCACCTCCTATCGAAAAGCCACTTGCTCAATATTATCGCGGCATGGTATGCAAGTAAATATTACCAAATTCCGAATAAAATGTCAAATTTTTGCGTAGTGTAGATTTATATCCCTTTAGACGGCTTTGCGGATTGAAAGGTGAAATCGTCAAGTAATAAACTATATGAAATGCAACCGTTTTTAGTTGCGTTCCCGGAAGGAAACCAAAAACGGTTGCTTTAAGCGCGGGTTTATTTTGTTCGCGGCCGGTTGGTCAGCCGCTGATGACTTTTACGTAAAAGGTCCTGTTTCGCGGTCCGTCGAATTCGCAGAAGTAGATTCCCTGCCATGTACCGAGCAGCAGTCTGCCGTCCCGGATTATCACGGTGCGGGAGGAACCCATCAGTGAAGCCTTTATATGAGCGTGGGAATTGCCTTCAAAGTGGCGGTAATCTCCATGAACGGGATAGGTTTTATCAAGCGCGGAAATCATGTCGCGCACGACGTCCGGGTCCGCGTTTTCGTTTGTCGTAATTCCGGCTGTCGTATGCGGCACGTGTATAACCGCTATGCCGTCCTGCACGTTGCTGTTTCCGACCGCGTCGGCGACCTTGTCGGTTATGTTGATGAACTGCTGCTGTTTCGTGGTTTGAATCTGATATTGCACAGACATTCCTTCTTTCCCTGATTAATGTAACCCAGATTAATTATACCAGAAATCAGGATATTCAGAAAGCTTCAGTCAGGCGAAGGGCGTATAGCCGAACCATTTCCAGGCATGCCAGAACTCGATTGCGCCGGCGGAAATCATTGATACTATTATCCCGAGTACGAAAAAAACCGCGAACAATGCAATTGAGAGCAGCGCGGCATAACGGAAAAACCTGTTGGTTTTCCCGGGAAGCTGCGGATACATCTGCAGGGAGGGGAGTACCGCGCTACCGGACGCGGCGGCTTTTGTATTCTGCCGGAAGCGTCCGTAAGCGCGTATGAGCTGGCGGAGAAACAAAGCGAAATAAACGCACCCTACGGCGGATAATACGAAAAGCGCGACTAATGCGAACCCGAACAGCAACCCGCTCGGGAAGGGCATGAACGGAATCACCGTCCGCGGGCCTATCCCTGTGAATAAACATACGGCAACCGCGGCGCAGCTGACGGAAAAAGCCGCGAAGACTATTTCCCAAGCCGTAAGCAATATGAAAAACACGCCCGTAAAAAAGTCCGCGATGTAAAGCCCGGCCATTGTGACTGTTTTCGGGGCTCCGTATCTTTTACCCCCGCCGCCGCTCTCGAATTGAGACGCGAGTACGGAAGGGGTGCCGAGCTTCGCGGCGATTTCCTCCTCGGAAAAACCGTCCGCCGTTTTATAAGCGAAGTGCTGTTCATACTCGCTTATAATGTCTTCAATATCGGCGATATTCGTTTTCTTAAGTTCAAAGGCAAGCTCCGACAGAAATTCATTTTTTGTCATTGTCGTCAACCTCCAATAAAGATTCAACGGTTCGGGCGAATCTCAGATATTCCGCCCGTTCTTTTTCATAAGCTTCGCGCCCGAGGCTTGTAAGAGAATAGTATTTGCGCGGCGGCCCTCCGCTTTCCTCCTGCATATAAGTCGATACCAGGCCTTCGCTT
>JAAYXM010000146.1 GCA_012515925.1 Clostridiales bacterium | reverse complement strand
CTGCCCGCCTCCGGATGGCAGAAACAACTCTATTGTCTTGTGGAAAACCTTCCGCCTTAGATTTAGGTGGTTGGTTAGGATTAGGGGGACCGTCCTCCGGTCCTTAGGTTACGAAAGAATAAAAGGAAAGCATCCCTGCCCGCCTCCGGCGGGCAGGGATGCTTTCCTATCCTTTGTGATTAGGTTACAGAAAATATTTAATAATATGTATAAAATAATATCGCAAAGATAAAGATAAGTTAAGGAGGTAAAAAAATGAATGTATTGGAGATAACGAAGGATAATTTCGAGACAGAGGTACTTAAATCAGACAAGCCCGTATTGCTTGATTTTTGGGCGGAATGGTGCGGACCCTGCAGGCTGATGACACCCGTTATAGATGAGATTTCACAAGAGGTGACAAACGCTAAGGTAGGTAAGGTCAACGTGGACGAACAGCCCGAGCTTGCCGGAAGGTTTAACGTATTGAGCATTCCGACTCTCGCGGTCATCAAGGACGGGAAAGTCGTCAACGTCTCGGTGGGCGTAAAGCCCAAAACGGAAGTAATAAATATGCTTAAAGCGTAAAAAAGGGGCTTATGAAAGCCCCTTTTTTATATCCGAAGAACAGGAGGAATCCGGCCATCCTCCGTCAAAAACCGGTTTCAGATTCCTATCAAATCACGGAGCCTTTTTTTATCGAGGATTTTTATCCCGCCGCGCATAAGCTCGACTATCCCCTCGTTTTCGAAATACTTAAGCATGCGCGACACAACCTCGCGCGCCGAACCCACAAGCTTTGAAACCTGCTCGTGGGTGAGCGGGATATAATCCGAGCCGGTTCTCGCCGACTCGTCCGACAAAAAGATAGCGAGCCGTTTGTCAAAGCTTAAAAACAGAATCTGCTGCATCGCCCACATGACGTCCGAAAACCTGTCCGCGGCTAATTTATACGCGAAATTCTCAACATGCATATTGCCGGCGCAAAGCTCCTGATACACCGCGGTGTTGACGATGAACGCACGGCATTCGGAAATTGCCTCGATATGCACGTCAAACGTTATGTTTTTCAAGATGCAGGAGGCGGTCAGGACACAGATATCCCCGCTTCTCAAACGATAAAGCGTAACCTCCCGACCGTCCTCGGACAGTAAATAGGCGCGGATTTCGCCGGACACCACAAGCATAATGCCGATACAATCGTCTTCGCCGCTGTGGATAACCTCGCCCTTCGCGTAATCTACCGCAACGGCGTTATCGTATATTAGCTGCTTTTCGCGCTCGGAAAGCTCCTGCCAGAACGGAAAGTATTCGCGGATGTTGTTAAGGCTTGTTTCGTCTGTCATAACACGTCACCCTATTTTATTTTTTCAATGTTTTTAATTAACACATAACCGGGTATCGCGCCGGTATATGTGAAAACTATTTCACCGTTCGCGTTAATAAATACGGTATGTGGTATGCCGGAAATATTGTATTTTTCCGCGCCGCTCTGATAGATATCGAAATAGACCGGAAACATATATCCGCTCTTTTTTATAAAGTTTTTTCCGGTTTCAAAGGTTTCGTACGTGCCGTCTACAAGGTCGAGCATCATAAATTCGACGTCATCCTTATACTTTTTATATGCCTCTTCGAAATCCGGCATCTCGGTCTTGCACGGGGGACACCAGGACGCCCAGAAATTCAATACGACGGGCTTTCCGGCAAATTCCGAAAGCTCCGTATCATAGCCGTTTACATCAACCACGGTGAAGTTCGGCGCGACTTTCCTGTTTACGTTTTCGGGTTCGCTTTGTGTCTCCGGGACGTATTTTACAGACAGGCTTTGATATACGAAATACGCGCCGCCGAGCAGTAATACAAATACGATTAAATTGATAATTATTCTTGTTTTTATGTTCATGGCATGCCTCCCGTTAAAATCCCGAGAACGCGGCAAAAATCAAGTTCATCCTGCCGGTCAGCATTAAAACACCCGTAGCAATCAGTAACGCGCCGGATACTGCGCTTATAAGCTTCCCGTGCTTTTTGAAGAAGCTGAAGGCAAGCTTAACGCGGTGTATCAGGACAGCACTTAAAATAAACGGAAGGCCGAGACCCAGCGAATAGCACAGCAGCATCAGTAAGCCCTTTAACGCGCTGTCGGAATTTGCCGCGAGCATTAACGCCGAGCCGAGAAACGCGCCGATACACGGCGTCCAGCTTATTGAGAATACGATTCCAAACAGCAGAGAGGATAAAAACCCGATGCTTTTAAAGTGCATGTTCATACTGCTTAAGCCTTTAAATACCGGTATATTTATAACACCGAGAAAGCTCAGACCAAACGCAATTACGATTATACCCGATACTATGTTCACAATCGCCCCGTAATTCCTTAAAAGCGCGCCGGCAGCTCCGGCAAAAAAGCCGAGCGGAACAAATACAAATGTAAAACCGAGCACAAAGCCCGCGGAATTAATGAGCGCGCTGTTTTTGCTGTCCTGCCCCGCGAAATACGATAAATAGACCGGCAGCAGCGGCAGCAGGCACGG
>JAAYXM010000145.1 GCA_012515925.1 Clostridiales bacterium | reverse complement strand
GCGCAGGTAAACACGGTTTACGGGCTTTTAAGCGAGTATAATATCGGTATTCCGGTATTCGGAATGGTTAAGGACGACCGGCACAGGACCCGCGCTATAATCACTCATGAAGGTTCGGAGGTCGGCATTCTGAGCCCCGGGGTTTTCAGATTAATCGTCGGCATCCAGGAAGAGGTACACCGATTTGCCGTAAGCTATCATAAGAAGCTCAGGAGCTCGAAGGGCTTTCGCTCGGGGCTCACCCGGATACCCGGGATAGGGGAGGAGCGCGCTAAGGTTCTGCTTAAGCGTTTTAAAAGCATTGATAATATTAAAAATCTGAGTATTACCGAGCTTTGCGAGGCGGTTCCGAAGAATATCGCCGAAAACATTTACAGGCATTATCATTCAGAAAGGGAGTAGAAGCTATGCGGGTTATTACCGGTTTGGCGCGGGGGAGAAAGCTAAAGACGCTTGAAGGCAAAAACACGCGTCCGACATCCGATAAGGTTAAGGAGTCGATGTTTAACATTATTCAGTTCGAGCTTGCGGGCAAACGTGTTTTAGACCTGTTCGGCGGCAGCGGCCAGCTCGCGATCGAGGCTGTAAGCCGCGGAGCGGCTCATGCGGACATCATCGACAATTCCCGCGCGGCATATAGTATAATACAGGACAATGTAAAGAATTGCGGCTTTACAGACAAAATAAGCATCAGACTTTGCGATTATTCGGTGTTTCTCAAAACCGCCGATGAAAAATACGATATAGTATTCCTTGACCCGCCGTATGACACACCCCTGCTTAACAAGGCGATTTCGATGATTATTCAGTTTGACATATTATCAAATAGTGGTATAATAATATGTGAATTTGACAGAAATACGAAGCTTTGCGATATTCCGGAAACCTATTCCGCCAAGGAGTATTCTTACGGAAGAACCAATGTCTGCGTATTTCGCAAGGTGGGAAAAAGGCTATGATTACCGGTATTTGTCCGGGCAGCTTCGACCCTGTTACTCTCGGCCATTTGGATATTATTAATCGCGCCGCGAAAATATTCGACAATGTCTGCGTTGTCGTTATGGTCAATCTGAATAAGCGCTGTTTTTTTACCGTTGACGAACGCATTGATTTTATCAGGCGCAGTGTCGCGGGCATTCCGAATGTCAGCGTTGTGCATTCAGACAAGCTTTTAGCCGAGTTCTCGAAAAGCATGGGCGATTGCGTTCTCGTCAAAGGCCTTCGCGCGATAAGCGATTTTGAAATCGAATTCCAGATGGCTTTGATTAACAGAAAGCTTAATCCAAAGCTTGAAACCGTTTTCCTTCCGACTTCGGAGGAGTATCTATACCTGTCCTCGAGTCTCGTCAAGGAGGTAGGAAGCCTCGGCGGCGATATTTCCGGGTTTGTCCCCCGCGAAATACTCGGGGATTTAAACTCAAGACTTAAAGGGGGAAAGTATCATGGCAAGCGGGATTGAAGAACTCGTAAACATGCTGTACGATATGATTTCCGACGCCTGGGGTCTGCCCTTCGGCGCGGAAAAATGTCTGCTCGAGCGCGACAAGGTGCTGGATTTAATCGATGAAATACGCGCGAACCTGCCCAAGGACCTTGAACAGGCCGGGATTATCGTGGAAAACAGGAACGAGATTATTTCCCAGGCAAAACGCGAAGCCGAGTCCATAAAGCGCGCGGCAGAGGAAAAGGCCAGACAGATGGTCGCCGAGGACGAAATAGTCGTCACATCAAGGCAAAAGTCAAACGAGATGGTTACTGCCGCCGAAAACAAGGCGCGGGAAATCAGGCGCGCGGCCAACGAATATGTCGACGACACGTTAAAGAGACTTGAGGAGGTTATGGCCCAGGCTCTCAGCGAGATGCGAAACTCGCGACAGCAGTTTAAAAACGTCGTAAATAAAAATAAATAAATGTATTTAAGCTTTGGAGGAAGAATTTTTATGAGCAGCAGCAAAACCATGAAGATCACATATACCGCGATAATGTTGGCTCTGTTAATCGTTGTCCAGTATATAACAAAATCACTCGGACAGTTTGTCACCGGCAGCTTAGTCAACCTGATACTGATTGCCTCCGTCGTTCTGGGCGGTTTGCTTTCCGGATGTATCGTCGCGGTTGTCTCGCCGTTTCTGGCGTTTCTTGTCGGGATAGGACCCGCGTTTGTTCAGATAATCCCGTTTATCGCGCTCGGAAACCTTGTTTTGGTTCTTGTTTATTATTTTATCTTTTCAAAAATAAACGGGAAAACAAAATGGCTGTACGCGGCAATCGCGGGCGCGGCAATTAAGTTTTTAGTACTGTATGCCGGCATAGTTAAGATTGCGTTAAGCATAATCCCGAATCTGAAGGAAAAGCAGATTGAGATGATCAGCGCTTCCTTCAGCTGGCCGCAGCTTGTCACCGCGCTAATCGGCGGCGTCGTCGCGTTTTTAATTCTGCCCGCCGTGCAAAAAGCATTGAGCAAATAAGGTAAATATGGTTAAGGGGCTGTAGCAAAACAGCCCATAAAAAAGCAGGACCGATGCGATAAAAAAGTCGCATCGGCCCTGCTTTTTTGGTATAATTGAGTTGATGAAAAACCAAAAATACCGTGTTAATTATGGCACG
>JAAYXM010000144.1 GCA_012515925.1 Clostridiales bacterium | reverse complement strand
ATACCGGCACGGTTTTGGTTAGCACGCGCCCAAGCTCGTCATACGTGCGCTCGGTTGTTCCGCTTGAGTCCGTCATTGTGAGCTGATTTCCGTTATCGTCGTAGGTATATGATATACTTTCCTGACCCGCGGTTTGGCATGCAATACGGCCGAATATGTCATACATATATGTCGTTATGACTGTATTCCGGTCGGTTTTTGTGTGCATCGCACCATTCGCATAATAGGTATACGTCTCGGCAAGCCCCGCACCGTCAATGCGCGTTTTCGGAAGTCCGCGAACGTTGTATTGCACCTCGGTTACGTTGTTCTTGCCATCAAACTGCTGAAGCATATTCCCCGCGTTATCGTAGACCACGAGAACCGTCCCGGCGGTTTGATGCGGCGGTTTGAATCTTCTCAGTGGACTTTTCTTTGTCCGCCTTGATATTCCCGGTAGTCGCACATGTACGCTTGCATTTTCGGTTCATCGGTGCTATACTATTAAAAATCAAAAGATGGGAAGTTTATTAATATACAGAAAGCTTTTAATACTGCGGGTGGAGAGAATGTCTGAGGAGAAAATGATTGAGGAAATAAAACGGGATATGGAAAAGGCGGTCCGTGAACTGCTCGGCGAAGCCAAGCTGAATTCCGGCGACATCCTGGTAGCGGGCTGTTCGACAAGCGAGGTCGCGGGGCACAATATCGGCACCGCTTCGAGCGAAAAACTGGGAAGCGCCATATTCGATACGGTATATTCTATACTTAAGCAAAAAGGCATTTACCTTGCAGCCCAGTGCTGCGAGCATTTAAACCGCGCGATAATCATCCCGCGGGAAGCCGCGGCGGCGCGCGGACTTGAAACCGTCAACGTCGTGCCGCATCCGAAGGCGGGCGGCTCGTTCGCGACCGCGGCATACAACGCGTTCGAAAACCCGGTCGCCGTCGAGGCAATTAAGGCGGACGCGGGCATGGACATCGGGAACACCTTAATCGGCATGCATTTAAAAAGCGTCGCGATTCCCTTAAGGCTCAGTGTTTCATCAATCGGCAAGGCTTGTCTTGTTTGCGCGAAAACCCGTCCAAAATATATCGGGGGCAGCCGCGCATGCTATGACGAGCGCATGACATAATTATTTTTTATGTAAAGGAGCTTTCATATGGAAAACAGGAGAGTATCAAAATTTTTAGTCAAGCTGATTCTTTTTGCGCTGTTCAGCGCGATTATCATAGTGTTGGCTTTCACTCCGGCGGGATATATAATGATTCCCGGCGTCGCCATCACAACGGTTCATATTCCGGTTATCATAGGAAGCTTTGTTTTGGGCATTTGGGGCGGCACGTTTCTCGGGCTGGTATTCGGTCTTACAAGCTTTTTCCGCGCGCTGACGACACCGGATTTGCTGGCAACGATTGTTTTAGTCGAGGGAAACGCCTGGTATACCCTGTTTCTTGTGGCCGCGATACTTGTTGTCCCGAGGGTTTTAACCGGCTTGTTTTCCGGCCTCGCGTTCAGGCTTGGCAGGAAAATCGACAAGACAAAGGTTTTCGCGCTGGGCATCTCCTCGTTTATCGGTTCGATAACCAATACGATATTTGTCCTGGGCGGCGTGTATGTGTTCGCGTTTGAGCGTGCCGTGGCGGGCTTCGGCCTGGAAAACCCGACATACGGCGCGTTCGCGAAGATGCTTTTGGGTATCGTAGCGTTAAACGGCGTACCCGAGGCGATTTTCGCCGTTATAGTCTGCACGCTGGTCGCGAAGATATTACTTAAGTATATGGATGATATGGATAACAAGCTTAATTAAACCGTGCAATACCACCCCCGTTATAATTCGAAAACGGATTGTGACGGGGGTTTATTTTTTTCTTAACGTTTCGCCGTATGATTGACACAAGCTGTGAAAGCAATTGTCCGCCGCTCCCCTCCCCTTAAAGGAGGGGAGCGGCAAGGTTACAATTAAACCTGCAATACGCGGGCATGAGAAGGCAAGACTTTTTTGCTTTACGTTCGCCGCAAGACGGGTTATAATAGTATCAGCAGTTTTTTTGGGGGTGGGGCGTATGGCGGTTAAAAAGCTTAAAATACCGTGCGGCAACCGGCTTGTCATCGAATCCGGCGCGGCAAACGCGCTTATGGACAGCGGAGACGGGCTGGCCGCGCTGCTTTATCTGTACATACTTTCCCATAACGGTGAGTTTGACGACGGACTTGCGGCCTCGCGCCTGAAAAAAAGCAGCGACGAGATATCCGCCGCGTTAAACCTTCTTATAAAACTCGGGCTTGTCGGGCAGGATACCGTGAAAACCATACCCGAACGCCCGGACACGCTCCCGGAGTATTCGCCGTCGGACATTGCCTGCGCGATAGAAAAGGACGAGCCGTTTAAGTACCTTCTGGATTTCACGCAAAAGAAATTAGGCAAGCTTCTCTCCACCGTGGATACGCAAACGCTCCTCGGCATCTATTCATGGATGGGGCTTCCGGTGGATGTTATCTGCCTTATCATAACAAGCTGTATCGACGAAACGCGTAAAAAATACGGCGAGGGCAGAATGCCGACCATGCGCGGCATTGAGAGCCGCGCGCGGCTATGGGCGAACCTCGGGATAATGACCCAGGAGCAGGCCGAGGAATACCTTAAAAAGCAGGAACGCCTCGGCACGCGCACCGCGCAAATCGCGCGGCTTATAAATATCGGCGGGCGCGCGCTGTCGCCCACCGAAAGCCGGTACATAGACTCATGGATTGATATGGATTTAAAAAACGAGCTGATTATAAAGGCATACGACATAACGGTCATTAAGACGGGCGGCCTTAAGTGGAAATACATGGACACGATACTAAAAAGCTGGCACTCCAAAGGGTTTACAACAGCAGAGCAGGTCGGGCGCGAGGACTTTGACAAGCCGCAGCGCGGCAAATCCCCAATCAGCGACACGGAGCGCCGCCGCGAGCTTGATGAAATCCGCCGTCTTAAGGAGATTAACAGAAAGCGAAAGGGGAGCGGCACATGACCTTCGATAAAAAGATTCTCGGGAGCGTCCTCAAGGAAATGCGCGCAAGGCGTCTTGATTATGAAAACCGGGCGGCGCTGCGCCGCGAAAAGATTTATGAAGAAATTCCGCGCATCGCGGAAATTGATATTGAATTAAAAACCACAGCTTTGGATATCATTAAATCGGCGTTTAATACCAAAAGCGACGCCGCTCCGATGCTGCGCGCGGTGCGCGAGAAAAACCTCGCGCTGCAGGCCGAGCGCTCCGAGCTTCTGGTCGCCGCGGGTTATACGTTCGACTACCTCGACACGCATTACGACTGCATGAACTGCGAGGATACGGGGTATCTGGGCGACAGCCCCTGCGCGTGTCTGGTCGGGCAGTACTCCAAGGCGCAGTCAAAAGAGCTTGACAAGGTTTTCCCGGTCGGCAGAGAGAGCTTTGACTCGGTAAGCCTCGACTACTATTCAAAGGAAAAGGCGGAGGGTCACGACATATCCCCGTACGAGCAGATGGAGGAGGTCTACAACTACTGCGTCGATTACTCCGAGCATTTCGGCAAAGCCTCGGACAACCTGTTTATGACGGGAGGTAGCGGTCTCGGCAAAACGCTGCTTGCCTGTTGCGTCGCGCGGGTTTGCGCGGAAAAAGGCGTGTACGTCATATACGACACGGCTTTTAAAATCCTCTCGTCGTTTGAGGAGGACAAGTTCTCGCGCGATATTGATTCGGGCGATGACAGCGTTTCGCGCTATCAGGAATGCGAGCTTCTGGTTATCGACGATTTAGGCTGTGAAATGATAACCTCGTATACGACCGCCGCGCTGTATCATCTTATCAATTACCGGCTGCTCACCGGTAAAAAAACAATAATCATCTCGACCTTAACGCTCGGCGAGATTCGCAGGAAATACAACGAGCAGCTTTACTCGCGTATTTCGGGCGAGTACCTTACGCTTAAGTTCTTAGGCGAAGATATCCGTGAAAAGCGGAAATTCGAATTCAAATAGTATTTGGGAGCCAAAATGTTAAAAAGAGCTAGTATATTACTCATAGTATTAATTCTTCTGATAAACCTCATACCTGACGTAAGCGCCGAAGCCTTGAATCCCGAAAGTCTGATATCCGAGGCCGCGTGTCTTATGGACGCCGAAACGGGACAGGTGCTGTTTGAAAAAAGTATGCACACCAAGATGTACCCGGCGAGCATTACGAAAATCGCGACCTGTATCGTGGCTTTGGAAAACGCGGATTTGTCCGATGTTATCACGATGTCGGACAACGCGGTTTTCAGCGTAGGGCGCGACGCCTCGCATATATCACTGGTGCCGGGTGAGCAGCTTACGCTAAACGACGCGCTGCACGCGGCGATGCTTATGTCGGCGAACGACGCGTGCAACGGTATCGCGGAGCATGTGAGCGGCACTATCGAAGAGTTCGCGAAGCTTATGACGGAAACCGCGCGCCGCGCGGGCGCTATAAACACGCGTTTTAACAACGCGAACGGTTTAAAGGACCCGGAGCATTATACGACCGCGTACGACATGGCGATGATTACTCGCTACGCGCTTAAAAATCCGGTTTTCACAAAGCTCTTCGGCACGTTCACCTACGAGATGCCGCCGAACAACAAGCAACCCGAGTCAAGGCCATTCGCGAACCAGCACAGCATGATCGGCAATAACGAGTTTAAGTACGACGGGATAATCGGCGGCAAGGCGGGATATACGACCGTCGCGCTGTATACGCTTGTCACGGCGGCGGAACGAAACGGCAGAAAGCTCATAGCGGTGGTTATGAAAAGCCCTCGCGTAAACGACAAGTACAAGGATACGATAAAGCTTCTGGATTACGGCTTTGACGAGTTTAAGAATATCACGTTTACGGAAAGCGAAATTAAAGACAAGCTGATTGACCCCGGTTTGACCGTACCGGAGGACGGCGTTACCGTAAGCGTTTTAAGCTCGGTTGACAAGAGTGATATAGGATTTGAGCTGTCCGACGGGCGGGTTGCACTTTCGCTTAAAAACGAAATCCCGGGCATGTACCCTGTTCTCGGAGGGTTTGACGCGGAAGTCCCCGAGACCGTCACGGCGATGAGCGAGACGAGTATTCCGGAAAAACCCTCATGGCTTGACATTCTTGTAAAGATACTAAAAGTCATCGGAATAATCGCGGGCATTCTTATAGGCTTAATCATACTGCTGCTTATTGTTTTATATATAAGGCGAAGCATTATTATCGCGAGACGCCGCCGCCGCAGGAGAAGACGGCGCAGATAAAACCCGAAAGGTCTGATAAATTTGAAAAAAACTCTTAGACTGATTATTATTTTTGTCCTTATCTTACAAACCGCGCATCTTGCCTCCTGCAAACAGGCAGGCGAGCCGCGCGTTTTCGCGGACAACGATAAGATGAGCGCCGAGACCCGCGCCGAGCTTGATAAAATTACCGGGGCGTTCGAAAAAGCGCTTTCGGACACGGACGTTACAGAAATCATGAAGCTTAAGGACGAGAGTTTTTCGGCAAGCGAATCCGAGCTTAAAATGTATTTCGAGGACAGGAAAGAGCAAAATAAAAACCCGTTCGTAAAATACGACGAGTACTATATCAAAAACATCAAGGTCTCCGATGAGCTTGTCAGGGTATATAAGGACAACACCTCGGAAAGCTATATCGAAATATATCCGAAAAACAGTGAAATCTATATCACAATGTACGCGTCGGACAACGAAAAAATATCGGGCATGGTGACGCTTATAGCCGCGAAAACGGAAAACTCATGGAAAATAATGTGGATTGACATAAGCGATTATAAATACAACGGCAAGCCCGCGCAGGACTACCATAAGCTCGCGAAGGACCTGTTCGGTGAAGGAAAGGTTCTGCCCGCGTATATTTACGCCGAGATGATGTTTAACATCATCCAGCCGGGCAGGATTCTGAAATACGCGGACTTTGACGATATGAAGACCACTTATGAAGAAATCGGGCAGGAGTTTTCGAATACATTGACGCTGCCGCTTAGCTTCCCCGAGCTTCCGAATGTAAAAATCTACGTCGTCGGCCTTGGAAACGATGAGGAAAAGGGTGTTATCCCGCTTGTCACCTACCGCACCGACACCCCGATATCCGACGAGGCCGCGCGTATTGCGGAGGGCAAGCGGATTATAGAGCTTCTCGGCGAAAAATACACGGGTTTCAGGGACGAATTCGCTTTTGTAACACTTAACGCGACAAACGACGATTTGGAAACGGCGGGCGAAAACTTCAAAACCGCGACTGCCGTCCTGCCTACAAAGTAGTTTTAATGGATACGGTATATCACGAAATCCCGCCCGTATACGATAAAAGCTCAGGAATTCTGATGCTCGGCACGATTCCCTCGCCGAAATCCCGCGAGGCGGGCTTCTACTATTCCCACCCGCAAAACCGTTTCTGGCGCGTCATGGCCGCGCTTTTTAACTCGCAGGTTCCGGTCACAAACGCGGAAAAGCGCGCGCTTATGCTTGAAAACAGAATCGCGCTTTGGGACGTACTGAGCTCCTGCCGGATTTCAGGCGCGAGCGACGCGAGCATAAGGGAGCCCGTCGCGAATAACATCGGAGTTATATTATCCGCCTGCGATATCCGCGCGATATACACGACGGGCAGTGCCGCGTTTCGGCTGTATAACAAATACTGCCTTAAGGACACAAAAAGACCGGCGGTTTGCCTTCCCTCGACAAGTCCCGCAAACTGCCGGCTTTCACTTGAAGCTCTGATTGAAGCATATAAGGTGATACTGAATAATTAGTATCGGGCGCGCCGTCCGGCGCGCCCGATGTATTCAGTCCGTATATTTTCTTGCGGCGTCGATATCGCGGTATATCCGCTCCTTTAATTCCTCAATCGAGTTAAAGCGTATTTCCTCTCGCAGATAGTCGAGAAAATCTATCCTGACACGCTTGCCGTAAAGCTCCGCGTTATAGTCAATAATATGCGTTTCGACGCTGATTGCCCCGTTATCGCAAACCGTGGGGCGAATTCCTACGCTTGTCGCGCCGCGGCGGGTTTCGTTTTCAAGCGCGACGCTTGTGACATACACTCCGAGGCGCGGAATCTGTATGTTCTCCTCAAACTTAAGGTTTATTGTGGGAATGCCGAGCTTTGTACCTATCTTATGCCCGTGCAGAACTTCGCCCTCCATGCAGTGCGGATGTCCTAAGAATCTTGCGGCGCGCCGCATGTCGCCGTCCGATATCAGCTTTCTTATATATGTCGAGCTTACGGTTATCCCGGAAAGCTCGATTTTTTCTATTATGCTGACGCCTAACCCGTATTCCTCGCAAAGGCGTTTAAGCTCATTCGAGCCGCCCGCGGCGTTTTGGCCGAACCTGTAGTCATAACCCGCGACCACATGTGCCGCGTTATACTTATCAATCAGTATTTTCCTGACAAACTCCGCGCAGGAAAGGCGGGAAAAGCTTATATCAAAATCGCAGAGCAGTACCTCTTCTATGTCATACAGCCGTTTAATCAGCCCGACCCGCTCACTTGTCGTATTGATAAGCGGCACGGGCTCTTTTTTAAGCGTTTGCAGCGGGTGCTCCTCAAACGTCAGCGCCGCGGAGGTAAATCCGTTTTCTTTCGCGAGAGCCGCGGTGCGCGACAGCAGCGCGCCGTGTCCCAGATGAACGCCGTCGAAAAAGCCCAGAGCTATAACCCTTTTTCGCAAATGCTGTGCCTCCTCTATCCCACGTCAAAAAAGCTTTTTATGGTTTTAAGATAGTTTTCCTCGCCACGGGCGAGCATAAGAAACTCGCCTTTTTCCGAATAAACCCTGTATGTTTCGCCGGGCTTCGCGTCAAACGGCACGGGTGCGCCGTTTCGCGCCTTTTTTTCGAGTATTTCATTAAGCGTAACGCGCGGATATTCACGGAATAAATAATCCACCGGTAACAGTCCGTCCTCCGGGTTTTCGGAAATCCGCTCCAACGTCCTTGCCTGTTCTATGCCAAATACGCCCGAACGAATCCGCCGAAGCGCCTCCATTGTCCCGCCGCAGCCGAGAGCGTCGCCGATATCAGCGCACAGTGCGCGTATGTAGGTGCCCTTTGAGCATGACACGGTCAGATCATAGCGCGCCTCGTCCACCCGGGAAACGGATATTTCATGGATTTTTACGCTTCGCGGCTCGCGCTTTATCTCAACGCCCTGACGCGCGAGCTCGTACAGTTTCTGCCCGTTTACCTTGATTGCCGAATACATCGGCGGAATTTGCCGTATTTCACCCAGAAAGCGCCGCGCGGCGCTTTCAACCTCGTCCCGGGATACGTCCACAGGCTTTTTTGAGATTATTTCCCCGGTAATATCCTGCGTATCCGTGGAAACCCCGAGTAGCAGCCTTGCCGAATAAACCTTGTTGTCCGCCGCGGCGAATTCGCACGCGCGCGTAGCCCGTCCCAAAAACACGGGCAGCACACCCGTCGCGATAGGGTCAAGCGTGCCCGCGTGTCCGACCCGCCGGATATTATAAATCCGCCGAATCCGCGCGACAACGTCATGTGACGTAAGCCCTCCGGGCTTGTCCACAACCGCTATGGCGTTCATACGGTAAGCTCCTCGGTGTCCTCCGCGAACATCGGGTATTCCTTAAGAGCTTCAATCAGCGTTTTCTCGGTTTCCTGGCATGGCAGCTTTACCGTGCAGCCCGCCGCTCGCGAGTGCCCGCCGCCGTCAAACCTTTCGCAGAGCTTAGCGACGTCTATTTTCTCGGACGAGCGCATGGAGACCTTGCATTCGTTCTCCTCGCGTTCGCGTATAAGTATACCGAGCTCAACGCCCGCGACACTCCGCGCGAGCGCGGCGATATTATTCAGGTCATCCTCGTCCGCCTGGGTTTCCCGGAGCATATCATGCGTTATCACGATAACGGCCACCTTGCCGCCCATATAAAACCGCATTCCCGACAGCAGCCGGGTTTCGATATCGAGCCGTTCCCTTGACTTCACGATAAAGAACTCGCGGTTTACACGCGCAAAGTCAAACGGGTGCGAAAGCAGCTCCGCCGCTATCCGATGAGTCTCCGCCGTCGTGTTGGAATTTAAAAAGCAGCTTGTATCCGTCGAAACCGCGACATACAGCGCTTCCGCGATTTCGGCGGTTATCGGTATTCCCAGATTCTTAATAATCTTATATACTATCTCGCCGCACGCCGCGGCATTAGTGTCAAGAATCAGGCGCTTCGCGAAGCTCTTGTGCGACAGGTGGTGGTCGATGGCGATATCAATCCTGTCCACGTATATTTCCGCGCCGCCCGGAAGCAGCTTTATATCCGCGATATCAACCGCGCAAACGCATTCCGGCGTAAAATCCTCGCCCGCGCACAGAGATTTTATATACGCGTTTTGGTTTTTCGTAAAGCCGCGGTTTCCGAACAGGTACACGTTTTTCCCGAGGCTTCTTAACGCGAGACATAAGGCGGCCGCGCTGCCCACGGTATCCCCGTCGGGGCTTTTATGAGTGATAATCAGGATGTTGTTCCGCGAAGCAAGGTACTTTGACGCCTCGTCAACCGTCTGAACGCACAGATTAACCATCATGAGCCTCCTTATCGGGAGCTATTTTATTCATGAGCTCCATGATACCGAACGCCCTGTTAATCGAATTGTCGGTTTTGAAAATCAGCTCGGGCGTATACCGAAGCTTGAGAGACGCGCCCAACTCACGGCGCAGAAAGCCCGCCGCGGAGGATAAGCCCTTGACGCAGCTTTCGGCTTGCCTGTCGTCACCGAAGCAGGATATAAATACCTTCGCGTAACGCATATCCGGAGTTGTTTCAACATGGGTAACGCTCACAAGCCCCTGCACGCGCGGGTCCTTAAGCCTGCGAATCAAAGCCGAGAGCTCGCGCATGATTTCTTCGTTTATCCTGTCAAGTCTCGAACCGCCCAATGTATCACAACTCCGTTCTTTTAAAAATTATTCGGTTACCTCTACCATATCGAAGGCTTCTATAATATCTCCCTCTTTTATATCGTTGTAATTATCGATATTCAGGCCGCACTCAAACCCGCTTTGTACCTCTTTTACATCATCCTTGAACCTCTTGAGCGAGGCAAGCTCGCCCTCGTGAACAACGATGCCGTCGCGTATAATGCGGATTTTGGTGTTTCTTGAAATCTTACCGTCCTGCACATAGCAGCCCGCGATAGTGCCGATTTTCGACGCCTTGAAAATCTGCCGGATCTCGGCGTGTCCGAATACCTGCTCCTTGAATTTCGGGGCAAGCATTCCCTTCATAGCCGCCTGGATTTCCTCGATACAGTCATATATGATACGGTACAGGCGCAAGTCGATATTCTGCCGCTCCGCGTCCTCGCGGGCGGTGTTGTTCGGGCGCACGTTAAAGCCAATGATAATCGCGTTTGAGGCGGAAGCGAGCATTATATCCGATTCGTTTATCGCGCCAACGCCCGAATGGATTACGCGAACGCGGACTTCCTCGTTGGTAAGCTTTTCAAGCGACGCGCATAACGCCTCAACGGAGCCCTGCACGTCCGCCTTGACAATCAGATTTAAATCCTTGACCTGACCCTGCTGGATTTGATCGAACAAATCCTCAAGGGACACTTTTTGCGCGGCGGGCTTGTTCGCCGCCTGCTTTTCCTCGAATTTGCGCTGCTCAACCAGTTCGCGCGCCATGCGTTCGTCCTCGACCGCGTGGAACAGATCTCCCGCGCCCGGGACCTCGGAAAGCCCGATTATCTCGACGGGTACCGCCGGACCGGCGGTCTCGATTTTATTGCCCTTGTCGTCGTACATGGCGCGGACACGGCCGACGGTAGTCCCCGCGAGGATAACACCGCCGGATTTAAGCGTGCCGTTCTGTACAAGCAGCGTGGCGACGGGGCCGCGCCCCTTATCGAGCTTGGCCTCGATAACCGTGCCGTTCGCGTTGCGGTTGGGGTTCGCCTTAAGCTCCTGCATATCCGCGGTCAGAAGCACCATTTCAAGAAGGTTTTCAATACCGTCTCCGCGTTTGGCGGATATCGGGCAGACAATCGTGGTCCCGCCCCATTCCTCGGGCAAGAGCTCATGCTCTGTAAGCTGCTGTTTAATCCGATCCGGATTCGCGTCCTCTTTATCCATTTTGTTTATCGCGACGATAATCGGGATGTTCGCGGCTTTAGCGTGGTTTATGGCCTCTATTGTCTGAGGCATTATGCCGTCGTCGGCCGCGACGACCAATATCGCGATATCCGTAACCTTCGCGCCGCGCGCGCGCATCGAGGTAAACGCCGCATGCCCCGGCGTGTCGAGAAACGTAATCTTCCTGTCGTTTATTTCAACGCGGTACGCGCCGATATGCTGTGTTATGCCGCCGGCCTCGCCCTCGACCACGTTGGTTTTGCGCACCGCGTCAAGCAGCGAGGTTTTTCCGTGGTCTACATGACCCATAACCACGACAACCGGGTCGCGCGAAACAAGGTCCTCGGGCTTATCCTCGCTTACGTCGATCAGCCTGTCTTCTATAGTTATAATAATCTCTTTTTCGACCTTCGCGCCCATCTCAATGGCAACGAGCGCCGCGGTATCATAATCGATTACCTGCGAAACCGAGGCCATAACCCCGAGCTTGATAAGCTGTTTAACCACATCCGCGCCCGTACGTTTGAGTCTCAGCGCGAGCTCGCCGACGGAAATCTCGTCGGGTATCGTAACCTTAACCTGCGGCTTCTTCATAACCTGCTGCTGCAGCTTTTTTAGCTTCTCCTGCTCCTCAATGCGGCGTTTTGAGCCGAAGCCGTGCGCCTTTTTATCCGGAGCGCGCTTGATTTTCTGCTTGGCCGGGCTTACGTTTTCCAGCTTTTCGGGTACTAAATTCTCGATTCTGTCGTCATATTTCGACAAATCAACGGTGGACCCGCGTATATCGACATGATGTGTCTTAACCTCTTTGGTGCTTTTCTTGGTCTCGGCTTTTACGGCAGCGCCGCCCTGCTCTTTTTCCCCGGCCTTCTGCTTTGTCTCCGGCTTTTTCCCCTCTGCTTTTTCAGGTTTTTCCGGAGCCTTCGGCTCAACATAGGTTTCGGACATTAATTCGTCAAAGCTCTCTACCTGGTTTTCGAGAGTAATAACATCAAATATTATGTTCAATTCCGCATCGGTTAAAACCTGCATATGCGTTTTCGGTGCGGTAAGGTATTTTTCCATTATACGAATAATGTCCTTTGAAGTAATGCCGAAATCCTTGGCCACCTCATGCACCCTGTATTTTTGTAAACTGCTCAATAAAAGCCACCTCCGAAAGATTAAGCGAGAAAATTCCATATACCGTTATATATAATAAAAATCATTATGGATTTATTTTTTTGATTATTGCCTCCGCAACGCCGGAATTCAATATCGCGAATATCGCGCAGGAGCGCATACCCAGCGCGTTAGCGAGGGTTTCCCTGTCGGCGGGCAGACGGATATGAGGCACTCCGCATAAATCCGCGAGGCTCTCCGCGCGCCGCATCGTGTTTTCCGCGGCGTCACTCGCGGTGAATATCGCCTTGGCCCGACGGGCGCGCGCCGCGACGCGCGTCTGCTCGTCGCCTGTCGCGAGCATGCCGCCTTTTTTGGCGATGCCTATTAACCCCAGAATGCTGTTCAAGCCTCAGACTCCTCTATCTGCAGTTTAAGCGCGTCATAGACCCCGTCGGGTATCGCGATTTCGAGAGCGCGCTCCAATGCCTTTGCTTTTTTAGCGCGAAGCAGGCATTCGGCGTTTTTGCACAGATACGCGCCGCGCCCGGGCAGCTTGCCCTTGAAATCCAGCGCGATATCGTTTTCGGGGGATTTAACGACACGTATAAGCTCGCGCTTCGGGAACATGGTACGACATCCGACGCATTGCCGTGCCGGTATTTTTTTGGTTTTAGCCATTTCCCGCACCCGCCTTTGGCTTTATTCGGCCGCGGCGCCCTGTTCTTCCGCCGCGTCTTCCCCGGTATCCGTTTCGTAAACCGCCTGACTTGCCGGCTTGATGTCAATTTTAAAGCCGGTAAGCTTCGCGGCAAGCCGCGCGTTCTGACCCTCCTTGCCTATTGCAAGGGAGAGCTGGTCGTCCGCGACGACCACCCGGCAGGTGCGCTCATTCTCGTTGATGCTTACTTCAAGCACATCCGCGGGCGCCAACGCGGCCGCTATATACTCCTCGATGTTTTCGGAATACTTGACGATATCGATTTTTTCGCCGCGAAGCTCTTCAACAATGCTCGCGACGCGGTTGCCGCGCGGACCCACGCATGCGCCGATTGGGTCGACGTTCTCGTCATGGGAATAAACCGCGATTTTGGTGCGGCTTCCGGCTTCGCGGGCAATGCTCTTAACCTCCACCGTGCCGTCGTGAATCTCGGGCACCTCTATTTCGAACAGACGGCGCACGAGCCCCGGGTGTGTTCTCGAAATAAGCACCTGCGGACCCTTATCGTTCTTCTTTACGTCTACAACATAAATTTTTATCAGATCACCCTCGCGAAGCTGCTCGCCCGGGACCTGTTCCTTCGCGGACAGGAAGGTTTCCGCCCGCTCGTTTCCGCCGCTTATGATAAGCGACGCTCCGCCGCTTCGCGGGTCAAGCCTGACTACCTGCGCGGTGAGCACTTCATGCTCTCTGGACGTAAACTCCTGATATATAAGGCCGCGCTCCGCCTCGCGGATACCCTGTATTATAACCTGCTTCGCGGTTTGCGCGGCTATCCTTCCAAAATTTTTCGTGGACACCTGAATGCTTATTATATCGCCGAGCTCGCACTTTTGCGAAGTCTCGCGAGCCTCGGAAAGCGCTATCTGCGTCTCGGGGTTCGTAACGTCTTCAACGACCTCTTTGTTTACGTACATTCTGATTTCCTTTTTCTTGAGGTCGGGCTCCACAATCACGTTGTCCGATATCCCCGAATGGTCGCGCCTGTACGCCGTGATAAGCGCCTGCCCGACCTTGTCGAGCATATAGGTCTGCGGTATGCCTTTTTCTTTTTCTATTTGCTCAATTGCCTTAAAAAACTCGGCGTTCATTTTTGTAAATCGCTCCTTTATTTGTTTATAATCGTCAATTAAAAATCCACATGCAGTCGAACCATGGCAATCTCGTTTTTCGAAAAGCTTTCCGTGCCGTCGAGTTCAACATCGCCGTCATTGTACGCGGTGAGCTTTCCGATAAATTCTTTATTGCCGTTTTTAGGCGAGTATGTGCGAAGCAGCACTGTGTTGCCGATACTTGTTTTAAAATGAAACGGCTTTGTCAGCCTGCGCTCGATGCCCGCCGAGGACACCTCGAATATATAGGAATCGCGGATAAGGTCCGCGTCGTCGAGTATCTTATCCATCGCACGGCTGAAGGCTTCGCAGTCATCGATTGTGATTCCGCCGGGTTTGTCTAAGAATATCCTTAAATACTGCTCTCCGCCCTCTTTGACGAACTCAACGTCCCACAGTATAAAACTCATTTGAGAAAGCACGGGTTCGGCAAGCGCCGCGACCTTGTCCGTAAGCTTCATGATTCATTGTCTCCGTTTTATTTACTTATCAAGATTAGAGAGTGGACTAAATAGCCCACTCTCCCCAAACACTTCTTACGGATGAATTATAACAAATATATATTGTCATTGCAAGACTTTTTTTATTTTTTGTTAAAAAACGCGAATCGCAGGGTTAATTCACGGCCTTGCTTAAGTCCCTTTCCCGAGGGGGAGGGACTTAAGCGGCAATTAATCTTACAACTTGCGGAGTGAAAATGAAGACTTTTTTGCCTCCGTTATAAGGCTTTCCGGTTTTTTATTAAAACCGCGCCGTATTTATCGCAGATAGGTTTTGCTTCCCCGGCATCAATACTTGTTTCAACCGCGGCGCGGCCGTTATACGAGATAAGCGCGCGCGGAAGCGCCTCGGTATCGTCACATGAAATCAGTACCGGATTTTTCGACGCGTGCTGTGTTTTCTCAAGCATATCCGCGTCACGGGTACTCTCTATCCTGATACGCGGGCTAAACTCCGCGCAATCCATTAACGCGTCCTCGAGCGTCTCATCGCATTTAAGAGCATGCTCCGTAAAGCGCGCGTCGGAAAGCCGGACAGCGGTTTTTTCGTTCGCTATATACTCCGGCGTTTCTCGGTTTATGCGTAAGGTTTCCTCGGGAAGCTTTTTTACCTCGGCCGAAAGCCGCGCGATATGCTCCTCATTTGTTCCGCAGCAGCCGCCGAACACTGAAACGCCGGCCTCCGCGAATTCGCGGACGCTGCCGACAAAATCATCCGCCGTCATTTTATAGAGGGTTTCGCCGTTTTCCACTTCGGGCAGACCCGCGTTCGGCTTGGCGATTAGCGGAATTCCCGCATAACCGGCAAGGCTTCTTATATTATCGAGCATCTCAACAGGACCGGACGAGCAGTTAAGCCCGAACGCCGCGGCACCCATTGCCTGAAAGATAACGAGGGCGGCGCGAATATCGGCGCCCGCCATGGTCCTGCCGTTTTTATCGCATGTAAAAGTCACGAATACCGGCTTTTCGGATACCCGGCGAATCGCGATGAACGCGGCTCGCGCCTCCGCGACCGTCATGGATGTTTCGATAACAAAAAGATTGACTCCCGCTTCCTCGAGCGCCAAAGCCTGTTCGGCGTAAATATCAATAAACGCGTTCATATCATATTCGCCGAACGGCTCGATAAACAACCCGAAGGGCGCCAGATCACCGGCGACTGATACCGAGTCACCCACGGCTTCTTTCGAAATCTTCACAAGCTCTTTATTTATTTTCGCGGTTTGCGCCGCGGCGCCGAACCCATCAAGCTTAACACGGTTTGCGCCGAACGTCGGGGCGTATACGATATCCGAACCCGCGGCCGCGTATTTCTTCTGAACCGATTGCAGGATTTTTGGGTTTTCGAGAATCCACAACTCCGGGCACGCCCCGCGGGGCATACCGGCGCGCTGAAGCTGCGTCCCCGTAGCGCCGTCAAGTATTAAAGGGAGTTTCATAGCATACCTCGTTTTATTCAGTTTGCGAATCTTATGCTTTCAAGCGGTATTGCTTTCGCCTTTTCCCCGGAACGCGCGTGTTTTCTGGCAAGCGCCAACGCGCGCTCATACTGGGTGTCGCGCATAACCGGTTTCTCGGCGAGCTTCAAAGCGGCGCGGTCGATTGCCTTTACGGTGGCGGCGTCGCAATACCCCTTTGTGATTTTTAGTCCGTTTTCCTTCTGGAACTGATTTATCGCGTGAAACGTTTTGAAATCCGCAGTATCGTCCGGCTTGTCCTCGAAGAACCCCAGCTCCTTAAGACGCTGTTCGACCCCGAGCACGTTATAATTGCTTATGGCGAGAACACCCCTGTCAAGCATAAGGTCGGCGCGCGGGGGCACGATATACGGTTCAAGCTTCTGCTCCACAATTATATTCGGCGTTATCCCCACGCCGTCATATTTGCCCGTGGTGGGCAGCATCATTTCGGATGTGCTTATTATCGCGTTGTTGCTGTCGGACAGTTTGATATGCAGCTGTCCGAGACCTTTTCCGTATGTCCTTGTACCCACAACATCGGCATAGCCCAAATCCTTGAGCGCGCCCGCCATGATCTCGGCGGCCGACGCGGTTTTCTCGTTTACGAGTATCACAAGCTTGTTGAACTCCCAGCCATACCCCTCGGACACGAACGTATTGACCTGCATCGTGGGCTTGCTCTGCCATGTCATCAGATACGGGATATCCTTCTCGGGTATAATCCCGTCCATCATGTTTATAAGGCAGTCAAAGCTCCCGCCGGGATTGTCCCGAAGGTCGAGTATAACCGTGTTTATTCCCGCTTCCGGAAGGCTCTCGTAACGCATGATAAATTCCATGAATGTAGACGCGTCCGCAAAACGCGATATTTTAAAGTACCCGACGCCGTCGCCCAAATCCTTGTACGCGACGTTGGAAACGGCGATACGCCCGCGGTTAACAGTGTATTTCATATCCTGTCCGTCACGCAGCACGGTTATTTCCACGGGGCTGCCCTCGGGACCCGAAATAAGGTCTCCGACCATGGACGGCGTATAACCCTCAAGGTTCTGGCCGTCAACAGCGACGAGCTTGTCGCCGGCAAGAAGCCCCGCGGCCATGGCAGGGCCGTCGTAAATCCTGTCTATGTAGCACCCGTCTTCACTTAGCTTTATCGTTATCCCTATTCCGACAAACGTATCGTATTTAGGATAGGAGACTTCATACACCTCATCGCTGAAATAATAGGAATAGCGGTCGTAGCTCTGGAAAACCTCGTTGATGAACAGGTTGAAGAAATCGGGGTATTTTTCGAACATCGAAATCAGCCCTTTTCGAATCGGGTCCTCGTCCTCGCTCGCATAGACATGAACATTCTGAAAAAGCCCGATTATCTCGTCAAGCTTTTCGCCGTAGTCTATCTTATCGCCCGCCGCGGTTACGCCTATCGATATTATAAGCACCAACACAAGCGCAATACAGTTTGCCTTAAGCGCGGATATCCTTTTCATATGCACACCTCTAATTTCGTAGCGCGTTTGCCTGTCTTATATCGAGGCTGAACGCGTTTTCGCCGGTTAATGAATTGTTTATTTCCATCGCGTAGTCAATCATGACCTGCCCGCCTTTTTCGTCGAGTGTCTGGCGTATGGAGCGCGTGCTGACACCGACGGTGAAGGTCGCGATACCCGTATTGTAATACGAGATATGCTTTTGCCCTTCCTCGAAAACCATGTGCGACTGGGTATCGCCGACACGCATAACGGTAACGCGGTTTTTCTCGAAGTTCAGCGTCGTCGTCGTGTTCCCGAGACCCGTAAGCTCGCTCTCCTTATATGTAAGGTAGTATTTTCCCTCTTTATGATAAAAGCGCCCCGCCGTTACCAACTCGACGTTTTCGTCGTCTATATCGTCGAAGGCCTGCAGACCCTTTATCGTCACTATAACGTCCGTTCTCATAATCTTCCTCCGTTTCAGACTTTGACTTTAATAGTTTACACTATAATGAATTGAAAGTAAAGGGAGCCGGCATTGTACGGCAGATTGAGAATAATTGTCAATTTCCCCGTAGGGGGGAAGCACGGCTGAACTTACGCCCATTTATATAATTGCATTTTAAAAAGCGTAATGATATACTGAAAACATAATAAAACACGCAAAGGAGATGTTTTCTTGATTCTTGTATGCGGCGGAGCCGGGTATATCGGCAGCCACACCGTACATTTACTGAGCCGCGGCGGCTTTGAGGTGTGCGTGCTCGACAATATGCAAAAAGGCCATGCGGAATCCATCGGCGGATTTAAGCTTTACCGCGGCGACTTGCGTGACGGCGGTGTGCTTGATACCGTGTTCGGCGAAAACAAAATCGACGCGGTAGTGCACTTCGCGGCGAATTCCCTTGTGGGCGAAAGCGTCAGGGAGCCTTTGAAATATTACGATAACAATGTCGCGGCGACGATGAACCTTGTCTCGGCGATGCTTCGGCATAACGTTAAAAAAATCGTTTTTTCCTCCACAGCGGCCACATACGGCGAGCCCGAACGCGTCCCGATTTTCGAGGATGACAGAACGCTGCCCACAAACCCGTACGGTGAAACCAAGCTCGCAATCGAACGTATGTTAAAATGGTGCGACGCGGCGTACGGTATGAAGTCCGTCTGCCTTCGGTATTTCAACGCGGCGGGCGCAATGCCCGACGGGTCAATCGGCGAGGACCATAATCCCGAAACCCACCTTATACCGATAATTCTGCAGGCCGCCCTCGGGAAAAGGCCGTATATCGAAGTCTTCGGCGATGATTACCCGACGGCTGACGGTACATGTGTCAGAGATTATATTCATGTTATCGACCTTGCCGACGCGCATATTCTTGCCCTGCGCCACCTGCTTGACGGCGGGGACAGCAGAATTTACAACCTCGGCGCGGGAAACGGGTACACCGTCCGGCAGATTATTGAGGCCGCAAGGCGCATAACCGGGATTGATATACCCGAGAAAACCGCCGGGCGCAGGCCCGGTGACCCGGCTATGCTTGTAGCCTCGTCCGATAAAATAAAAGCCGAGCTCGGCTGGGAGCCCGGGTATTCGCTTGACGATATTATCTCCTCCGCCTGGCTTTGGCACAAAACCCACCCGCACGGCTTT
>JAAYXM010000143.1 GCA_012515925.1 Clostridiales bacterium | reverse complement strand
AGCCGGTTTTAAGCGGGCAATGTTTGTATTGCAATTTACAAGGCACGAACGTAAAGAAAGTTTTGCTTGATTTTATTTACGGTTGTGTTATAATTTTAAATGTAGGACGGTAATACGGTAGCATTAAAACCTCGTATATTTTACGATGTTTGTTTCATCGTACCCTATTACCCCTATACAGGGGTTTTTTTATTGCCCCGATATTATTCTGGGAGGTAAAGACATAATGAAGAACGGTAGTATGGTCATTAAAGCGGCATGTCTTGTCGTTTGCGCGGTTTTCTTGTTTTCGGGCTGCGCAAATTCCGCAAAGGACGGCACGGGGAATACCGCGGAGGGTGTTATCGAGCTAAAGCTCGCGCACTTCTTCCCGCCGACGCATCCTGCGGAGACGCAGCTTGTCGCGGGATGGGCCGAGGCGATTAGTCAGGCCACAAACGGCAGGGTAAAGATAGTGAGCTATCCGGGCGAAACACTGCGCAAGGCGGCGGATATTTACAGCGGCGTCAGGCAGGGCGTCTCGGATATAGGACTGTCATGCTTTTCCTATAACGCCGGCATGTTCCCGGTGATGGAGGCGTTTGAGCTGCCGGGCATTGTTTACAACAGCGCGAAGGCCGCGAGCAAGGCGGCATGGGAGGGCGTAAAGGAGCTTAATCCGAAAGAGGTTTCGGACACAAAGCTTTTGATGATTATATCCACGGGACCCGGCGATATATTTTCGAAAAAGCCCGTAAAGAGTCTTGAGGATTTAAAGGGGCTGCAGATTCGCGCCACCGGCGTCAGCGCGGAAACCCTCGGATATCTGGGCGCGACGCCTGTCGGCATGCCGCAGTCAGATGCCTATGAGGCGCTGCAGAAGGGCGTTGTGGACGGAAATCTCGCGCCGCTCGAGGTGCTCAAGGCTTGGAACCACGCGGATGTCACCGATTATATTACGAAAACGCCGTTTTTATACAACACGCTGTTTTATGTCACGATGAACCCGGATAAATGGAACTCACTGCCCGAGGATATAAAGCAGGCGATTACGGAAACCACCGAAAGGTTTTTCGAGGAGACCGCCGCGGGCTTATGGGACGTTCAGAACGAGGCCGCTCTCGACTGGTCGGTTAACGAGAAGGGTATGGAGATTTTCGAGCTTTCCGGCGAGGAGTTTGACAGGTGGATTGACAAGGTCGCGCCGGTTCAGGAAAAGTATGTAAACGAGAAGGGCGAGCTCGGTA
The DNA here is from genome assembly GCA_012515925.1 of Clostridiales bacterium. Lineage (GTDB taxonomy): Bacteria > Bacillota > Clostridia > Oscillospirales > JAAYXM01 > JAAYXM01. The sequence continues at coordinate 353 of JAAYXM010000143.1, read as the reverse complement.
AAACCGCGCTTGAAACCGCGAAGAGGCTCGCCGAAAAATACAATAAAGAGTAGATGCGATATGAAGAACGCTTTCAGATTTATTAAGGGGATAAGCCGGGCGCTCGATATAATTGCCGGAGCGGGTATTGTTGTTATAACCGTGATGGTTGTTCTGAATGTACTGCTTCGCACTTTATTCAACATGCCGTTTCGCGGCATATACGAATACGTCAGTTATCTGACTGCCGCGGTTATCGGCCTCGCGCTCGCGTACTGCGCGGTAAATAACGCGCATATTTCAATAGGGTTTATTATGGAGAAGCTGCCGCTTAAGCTTCGCGCCGTAATCGATATTGTCACTAAGGCGGCGGT
>JAAYXM010000017.1 GCA_012515925.1 Clostridiales bacterium | reverse complement strand
CCGAAAGATTGTCGCGGGCGCGCTGCATGCCTATTGAGTTAAAGTTTATGCCTTCGCCGGTTATGCCGCCCAGCACTTCTCCGTCGGGACCCACGGCCACAAGGGATGTTTTCGTGCATCCGCCGTCAACGCCGATATAAATGTTCAAACCCGCAACCCCCTAAATATATATTGAAGAACATTCCTTTATAAAGCATATTTAATAATATACTTGAATACCGCTATGATGTCAAGAATAAGAATAAATTTGTTACTTTTTAAAATGTTCAATTATTGCGATAAACCCCGGAAACGCCTGAAATTAACGTGTTTTTTAACCTATTTGTTATTGTTATGAAAATACTTGACAAATTGGTAACAATAAGTTACAATGATGCAGGGAAAATACCCTGCATATTATTTACAGTATATGTATAAAATGGTAACGTAAGCGGGTAAAATAGTATTGCTTGAGTTACAAAGAGTATCATACCCGACCTGGAGGTTTTTTATGTTTAAAAAAATGCGGGATTTCCTGTCGTACCTGCGCAGGTTTATAATCGGGCGCTCCGTGGCTGTGCCCGTTATCAGCGCTGTTACGGTAGTCTGCATTACCGTGTCCGTTTCTTCTCTGAATACCTATATCGTCTATGACGGCGACAGGGTTTCGGTGTTAAACAGCTACAGCGAAAACTGGGCCGCTGCGTTAAACGAAATGGGTATTACGCTTTCGGACAATGACCTTGTGTCCATGCCCGAGCAGCCGGAGAACGGAATATCGAAAATTCATATATTAAGAGCCGGAGAGGCGCAGATTGACGTAGACGGCAAGAGCATTGCAATCCCTTGCTATAATGAAAATGTCATGTCGGTTCTCACGAGGGCGGGTGTTGCCGTATCTCAGAACGATATTGTAACGCCTACGCCCGAAACTCCGGTGACGGACGGTATGCGGATTACGGTTACGAGAGTACGGTACGAGAAATCCGAGGAATACGTGAAGATTCCCTTTACCACGGAAAAGCGCGCTTCAGACAAGCTTGAGACCGGAAAGCAGCGTGTTGTTCAAAAAGGAGCTTCCGGAAATAAGCGCTGTGATTACGAGGTTAAATTCGTAAACAACGAAATCGCGGAGAAAAAGCTTGTCGGCGAAACAGTAGTAAAAGCGCCGGTCAAAAAAATAATCGAATACGGGACAAAGCCCGTTACCGCCTCCGGCGGCGTGCTGAATACGGGAGCGGGCAAGCTTAAGTATAAAAAGGTATTAGAGGTCACCGCGACCGCTTATTCCACCGAGAGGTGGAAAAAGAAGACCACGGCGACGGGCGCGGTTGCGCGCTACGGGCTGATTGCGGTGGACCCGAAGGTAATACCGCTCGGAACAAAGCTTTATATTACTTCCCTTGACGGAAAAAGCTGGATTTACGGTACCGCCGTTGCCGCGGATACGGGCGGCTCCATAAAGGGAAATAAAATCGATTTGTGTTTCAATACCCATAACGAATGCATTAAATTCGGCAGGAAAAAAGCCAGGGTATATATACTCGAATAAGAGAGATTTGAATTTTCGCGGCGTAATGTTTTCATTGCGCCGCGTTTTCTGTTATAATAACCGCGGGATATAAAAAACGAAAAGGACAGGGATTATGGATTTATATACGCTAAGCGGCATACGCGAAATCCTCGCGCGTCACGGCTTTAAGTTTTCAAAATCGCTGGGTCAGAATTTCCTGGCCGACGAAAACATCTGCGTAAAAATCGCGGAGTCCGCCGCTCTTGACAAGGACTTCGGCGTTCTGGAAATCGGCGCGGGAATCGGCGCGCTGACATACTCGCTAAGCCGCGCCGCCGCCCGTGTCTGCGCGGTGGAAATCGACCGCGCGCTGACTCCGGTACTCGCCGAAACCGTAGGGGATATGGACAATGTAAAAATAGTCTTTGCCGATATCTTAAAAACCGACATATCCGCGCTTGTTGAAACCGAGTTTTCGGGACTCAGGCGGGCGGTATGCGCAAACCTGCCGTATTATATAACCTCGCCCGTGCTCGCGAAGCTCATAGAATGCAATAAATTCGAAATAATAACCGTTATGCTTCAAAAAGAGGTCGCGGAGCGTTTGTGCGCTTTGCCCGGGAGCCCGGATTACGGCGCGTTCAGCGTATTCATTCAGTATTATACGAATCCTGAAATACAGTTTACGGTGCCGTCCTCCTGCTTCGTGCCGCAACCCAAAGTGGATTCCGCGGTTATCCGGATGACCGTCAGGGAAAGCCCGCCGGTTAACGTAAAGAGCGAGAATCTGTTCTTTAAGGTTGTCCGCGCGAGCTTCGCGCAGCGCAGAAAGCTTCTGGCAAACGGCCTGTATTCCGCGTTTAATCGGGATTTGGATAAAAAGATGATTTCAACCTTGCTCGAAAATCTCGGTTTTCCCGAAAACGTGCGGGGTGAGACGCTTGATTTAACGGGGTTTTCGAGAATCGCAAACGGCATTTACGACATACTTCAATCAAAATAAAATCCAAATAACGCGATAATTTTGGTAATTTTGACGTTGCAAAGATTTGAAATAAATTATAGAATAATTAACAATTACGCTTTTGAAGAGGAGAGATACAATGAGCCTGACTAATAACGCTACGATAAACAACTGGGTTGAGGAAATGCGCAAGCTGACGAAGCCTTCCCGCGTTGTCTGGATTGACGGCAGCGAAAAACAGCTTGCGGATTTGCGCGCCGAGTCTTGTTCGAACGGCGAAATCATAGAGCTGAACCAGGAAAAACTTCCCGGATGTTACCTGCACAGAACCGCGGTTAACGACGTCGCCCGTGTGGAGCACAGGACCTTTATATGCACGCCGACCAAAGAGGACGCGGGCAATACAAATAACTGGATGGACCCGAAAGAGGCTTATGATAAGCTCGGTAAGCTGTTTGACGGTTCGATGTCCGGCAGGACGATGTATGTTATTCCGTTCAGCATGGGCATTATCGGCTCGGAGTTCGCAAAGGTCGGAATAGAGCTGACGGACTCGATTTACGTTGTTCTGAACATGGCTATTATGACGAGAATCGGCAAAGCAGTGCTTGACAGCTTCGGTAACGGTACGGATTTTGTCCGCGGCCTGCACTCGAAAGCGCAGCTTGACGAGGAAAACAGGTATATCGTACATTTCCCGCAGGATAATACGATTTGGTCAATCAATTCGGGTTACGGCGGAAACGTGCTGCTCGGCAAAAAATGCTTTGCGCTGCGTATCGCGTCCTATCAGGGCAGGAAAGAAGGCTGGATGGCCGAGCATATGCTCATTCTGGGCATCGAAAAGCCGAACGGCGAAACCAAATACATCGCCGCGGCGTTCCCGTCCGCTTGCGGAAAAACCAACCTTGCCATGCTTATCCCGCCCGAGGGATATCGCAAAAAGGGCTATAAGGTATGGTGCGTGGGTGACGATATCGCATGGCTGCGCTTAGGTCCCGACGGCGGGCTTTGGGCGATGAATCCCGAGTCCGGATTCTTCGGCGTTGCCCCGGGAACGAATATGAAATCCAACCCCAACGCGCTTTTAACCACGAAAAAGAACACGATATTTACGAACGTTGTTCATAATCTTGACGATAACACAATCTGGTGGGAGGGATTGGACAATAACCCGCCCACGAACGCGTTAAACTGGAAGGGCGAAAAGTGGGACCCGACTTCCGGCGAAAAGGGAGCGCATCCGAACAGCAGGTTTACCGCTCCCGCCGCGCAATGTCCGTGTATCTCGCCCGAATTCGAAAACCCGAGGGGCGTTCCGATTTCGGCGCTTGTATTCGGCGGCAGACGCGCGAAAACCGCTCCGCTTGTCTACCAGGCCTTTGACTGGAACCACGGGGTGTTTGTAGGCTCGGCTATGGCGTCCGAAACCACCGCCGCGGCGTCCGGCGCCGTCGGAGTGGTACGCCGCGACCCGATGGCGATGTTGCCGTTCTGCGGTTATAACATGGGCGACTACTTCACACATTGGCTTGAAATGGGAAGCCGGATTAAAAAGCAGCCGAAGATTTTCAATGTCAACTGGTTCAGGCAGGACGAAAACGGCAGGTTTATCTGGCCCGGCTACGGCGACAACATGAGAGTGCTTGAATGGATTATCAGACGCTGCGACGACGAGGTTGACGCAGCCAAAACACCTATCGGGTATATTCCGAATATCAATGATATAAACATCGAGTGTATTGAGGACGAGGTCAGCGTTGAGACGCTGAAGGAGCTTTTGTCGATTGATACCGGGCTCTGGAAAGAGGACGCCGCCGGTATTGAGGAATACTACAATAAGATAGGCGGCAGGATGCCGAAGGAGCTTTTAGACCAGCTTGACGCGTTAAAGAGCAGATTAGGCTGAAGATGAATAAAGCTGCCCCCCGCAAATATGCGGGGGGCTTGCCTGTATCGAGGGAGAAACTTATACCGTCAGGGTTCCGTTTTCGTCCTTGCGCAAAAGCAGTATATCAACCTCGCTGCCCGTGACCGCGTCTATATATACAAGCACCTCCGTCCCGTTCTGCGCCCGGCATAAAAGCTCATGGGCAAGGATTTCATACTCGCCCGCGGTCGGGATAAGCGCGGTTCTTTGGGAGACAACCGCAAGAGCGGGCGAAATCATCTCCCTCGCCTGATTTGCCGTAATTCTTAAAAAAGGTATCGTGCGCGGCTTGTGGTTCATAATATACCCTATGGCCTTAAAGTTGCATACGTTTCCCGTGTCGAGTGCTATCGCGACCTGTATTAAGTCAGGGTACAGGATAATATCGCCGCTTGTCGCGGCAAAGTTTATTTCTATCCTGTTGTAATACTTTGTCCAATAGCTTTCGCGCATTTCCCCGAAGCCCTGCTCCGCGAGAAAGGCCACGGCTTTTTTTATCGCCTGCTCGGGCGTAAGCTTTACCTCCTTGATTTCGCAGGAATCTATAAGGCTTAAAACGATGCCCCCGACCTTTGTGACGTCGATATACAAATCCGCGCCGTCGAGCTTCGCGTGAAAGCTGTACGCGGGTATTTTTTTGTCGTTTGTTTCCCCGTCCGGTTCTATGCTCTCGACAGGCATGTTCAGAAACTTAGCCGCGACACGCCTCGCGTAATCGCGGCTTACCTGAGCTCGCCCTTCAAGAAAAGCCGGATTTTTACGGGTTATATGCTCGGAAAAGGGCCCGTCGTAAATCAGCGAGGGAAACTCCTTGAATTCCTGCTCCAGATTCAGAAGGCTTCCGGCGATACCCCCCGCGTTTTTTCTGTCCTCCTCTTCATCAAGCTTCTTTTCCGCGTTTAGAATCTCACTGAATTTAAGCTTCCGGTCATGTATTTCATTGCTTAAGCCGCTTAAGGCCGAATTTAATTCCGAGGCGATTTTCGATAGCTCCGACAGGGTTTGTCTGTCCTTTTCGGTAAGAACGTCGTTTGACGCGGCGCGTCTTGACAGAGCGTAAGCGTAGTCGCCGACCTGCGAAAGGAATTTCGAGGTCTGGTTGAGCCTTAAGTCCGTAAACGGAAGCTCCGAAAGAGCTCCCACGGCCGACGCGGCATCGCTGTAAATCCTGCCGGAAAGGGATGCGAGCATTACCGGCGAGTTCGAATACAGACTCTTCTGCAGCGAGTAATCTATGCCCGAGATGCTTGCGCAAAGCCCGGTAAACGCGCGCTGGTAAACGTTTTCGACAGACTGACGGTAACCGACAAGCCGTGTCCAGACAACAATCACAAAGCCGAGCGATATAACCGCGACGCACAACGAAAAGCTGATTATCCGGACCATACATCTTTTGCTCAATTATACCACATCCCGATTGTTTTTCGCCCTAACCTGACTATTATATTAAAACCGTTGTAAATTTATTCATTTTATTTTATAATGAAATATATTAAAACGGAGGGAAGTATTATGAAATACCGTAAGGAAATAAAAAACCATGCCAAATCACAGAAATTCGGCACGCTGCTTGCCGCGTTTATCCT
>JAAYXM010000142.1 GCA_012515925.1 Clostridiales bacterium | reverse complement strand
GATATCCATACCCACGGCGCCGCGGGGTACGATTTTTTAGACGGCACAATCGAGGCGTATTCAATGGCGGCGCGAATGCACATGCGCCACGGCACAACGGCCCTGATGCCCACGATTACAACGGCGGGCAGGGAAGAGCTGACCCGCGCGATTAAAACCTATGACGAGGCGGAAAAGCTTCCCGATATGCCGGAATTTATCGGCCTGCACCTTGAGGGTCCGTATTTCGCGGACGCCCAGCGCGGCGCGCAGGACCCGAACAACATAAGAAACCCCGACCCGCGGGAGTACATAAGCATTCTCGATATGTCAAAATCAATAAGACGCTGGTCGGTTGCCGTCGAGCTTCCGGGCGCGCTCGAGCTCGGGTTTGAGTTGAACCGCCGCGGGATAATAGCCTCGGTGGGTCATACGGACGCGCTGTACGAGGACATGCTTAAGGCCGCGGACTACGGCTATAAGCTTATCACCCATTTTTACTCGGGTATGTCGGGCGTGCGCAGGATAAACGCGTACCGCTACGCCGGGGTTATCGAAAGCGGGTACTTAATGGACGATTTCGACGTCGAAATAATAGCGGACGGGCACCACCTGCCCGCAAGCCTTTTAAAGCTCATCTATAAAGTCAAGGGCAGCTCACATATATGCCTTGTAACCGATTCGATAAACGCGGCGGGGCTTCCCGAGGGTACGGAATCAAAAATCGGCAGCGTTGAGTTTATTGTCGAAAACGGCGTCGCGAAGCTTCTGGACAGAAGCGCGTTCGCGGGCAGCGTGACCTGCGCGAACAGGCTTCTCAAAACCATGGTCGAGCTTGCCGGGGTACCGATTTGCGAGGCGGTTAAGATGCTGACGCTTACCCCTGCGCGTATCTCGGGAGTTGACGACCGTATGGGAAGTCTCGTGCCCGGCAAAACCGCGAATATCACGGTTTTCGACAAGGATTACTCGGTAAGTCATGTATTTGTCCGCGGAAAGCTTGTTTACGGCAATGATTAACGGAACAATCACAGGAGGTTGCAATGCTTGAGTATTTGCAGTTTAACGCTCTGCTGCTTCTGAGGCTTCTCGCCGCCGCCGTGCTGGGCGGCCTGATAGGTTTAGAGCGCGGCGTCAGACACGACGCGGGACTGCGCACGCATATACTGGTGTGTCTGGGCGCGGCATCGGTTATGGTGATAAGCGAGTGCCTTGTCACGGAGTACGGCATTAACTCCGAAATAATGCGCATGGGCGCGCAGGTCATAAGCGGTATAGGTTTTCTGGGCGCGGGCAGCATTATCATGGACGGAAACCGCGTGCGCGGCATCACGACCGCGGCGGGGCTCTGGGCTACCGCCTGCGTCGGGATTGTCGTGGGCAGCGGATACTATTTAATCGCGGCTTTTATGGTGCTGCTCATGCTGCTTACAATGCACTGGCTGCGTTCGATAACAAAAAAGCTGCAGGGAAAAGCGCTGTTTTATAAAATAAAAGTGACCGTGCGTGACCGCGAAACACTGAAGCGCGTTTTAGCCTCCATGAGCGTCAAAGGCTTAGACATATCCGCGGTCAGTATCAAGGACTCAAAAAGCAAGGATACGCTCGGCGCGACGCTGCGCGTAAAGGTGCCCCAGAGTGACATGATTGAAAACCTGCTTTCGGAGATTTGCGGGTACGAGGGCGTACTCGAGGTAACGCTGGTGTAGAAAATGGTATATACGGTAACTGTTAACCCCGCGCTTGATCTGACGGTTAAGCTTGACGGTTTTAAGCCCGGCGCGTTAAATCGCGCGGCAGATGAGAAAATCCACGCGGGCGGGAAGGGCATAAACGTATCCTATGTTCTTAACAGTCTCGGAATAAAAACACGCGCGGTCGGTTTTATCGCGGGCTTTACCGGCCGGGAAATCGCGCGGCTGCTTCTTGACGCGGGCATTGAGTCGGATTTTATCGAGCTTAAGGAAGGTAATTCAAGGATAAACATCAAGCTAAACGCGGGTAATGAAACCGAGATAAACGGCAAGGGCCCGCGCATACGCGGGGAGGACCTTAATAAGCTGTATGACCGCCTGAGCAGTGTTTCGGAAAACGATATTCTGGTTTTATCCGGAAGCTTCGGACGGGATTTGCCGGAGGACCTGTACGCGCGCATCATCGGGCGGATTGATAAAAACGCCAAAGTGGCAGTTGACACTACGCGCGGTTTATTTGAAACTTTAAAATACCGCCCGTTTCTGATAAAGCCGAACAGAGCGGAGCTCTGCGCGCTGTTTAATGAGAAAGAGCTTGATATTGACGGCGTTTTGCGTTACGCAAAAAAGCTTCAAGCCCTCGGCGCGCAAAATGTTCTGGTTTCGCTCGGGGCCGACGGCGCGCTGCTTCTGGACGAACACGGCGAAATACATACGTCGCCCGCGCCGGAGGGCAGGGCGGTAAACACCGTGGGCGCCGGGGATTCGATGGTTGCCGGGTTTATCGCGGGTCATCTTATGGGGAAAAACCATCATGACGCTTTCAGGCTCGGACTCGCGGCAGGGAGCGCGACCGCGTTTTGTGAACGGTTCGCGGCGGCGGAACAGATTTATATGCTGCATGAAAAACTCGAAAAAATTGAGAATTAACAGAGTTTTAATATAATTACGTATATTATGTAATAAATGTTTGGTATATTAATATACGCGATAACAGTTTTCTTCTTACTTCCCCTCATATAATATATGTACAAAAAGACAGGTTTTCCTGTCTTTTTGTGCGTTTAGGCAACAGGCACCAGACACCAGTAGACGGAGGAGACGGGCGGGGAGTACAAAAGACGAGTTCCCCTGTGTCGAAAATACAGTTCTTATAAGACGGGAAAGAGATACGGCGGGGTTTGAAATAAATAAAGATTGATGAATAATGATATTTTTGTTATACTCTATGTAACAACAGTTTCGGAGGAAAGCATGAATCTTGACAGTCTCGGGATAGGCGGCTTTATAATGAAGCAAAGCCCGGATTATTTCAAGCTCGGAACCGACGCCGTTTTGCTTTCCGAATTCGTGAAGGTCAGAAAACGCGACAGGATATGCGATCTCGGCGCGGGGGCGGGCGCGGTTACGATACTGCTTGCCGCCCGTCATCCCGTGGTTAGAATAAGCGCAATCGAAATCCGGCAGGGTGCCGCGGAGATTATGCGCGAGAATATATCACTTAACAATATCGAGAACAGGGTAGACGCGATATGCGCGGACCTTAAAAAAATACGCGGGGTATTGCCCGCCGAAAGCTTTGACGTGGTTGTGTCAAACCCGCCGTATTTAAAGAAAGACGAAGGCTTTAAAACAGAAAAAGGCGAGCTTCTGACCGCGCGCATGGAAATAGACTGCACGATAGACGACGTATGCGCCGCCGCGGCATATCTTTTGCGCTTCGGCGGGGTTTTCGGCGTTGTGTACCGTCCCGAGCGCCTCGCGGATTTGTTCAGGAGCCTTGCCTCGACGGGGCTTGAACCCAAGCGCATGCGGCTTGTCCAGAACAAGCCGGGAGCGTCCCCGTCGCTTGTTCTGGTCGAGGCGCAAAAGGGCGCAAGGCCGGGACTTAAATGCCTTCCGGTGCTTCAAATAAGAGACGAGTCCGGCGCCGAGAGCGCCGAAATAAAACGCATATACTGCCGGTAAACGGAGGTGGGTGTCTTGACAGGCAAGCAGCAGCGTGTTCTGGATTTTATAAGGGATTTTACCGCAGAAAACGGTTATCCGCCGTCGGTTCGGGAGATTTGCCGCGCGTTGGGGCTTAAATCCCCCTCTTCCGTACACGCGCATATTAAAAAGCTTGAGCAGCAGGGCTTAATCTTAAAAGGCGGCAGCAGCGCCCGCGCAATAATACTGAACACCCCCGATAAAATCGGGTCCGGCGTTAAGAACATCCCGGTTTTAGGCAAGGTCGCGGCGGGTGAGCCGATACTTGCCGTGGAGGACATACTGGGGTTTATCCCGTTTGACACCGGAAACTCGGGCTTTGAGTATTTCGGCTTGCGCGTTCGCGGCGATTCGATGATAAACGCGGGTATATTCGAAAACGATGTTTTGATTGTGGAAAAGCGGAGTACGGCGGAAAACCGCGACATCGTCGTCGCGATAATCGAAGGCGAGGCGACGGTCAAGCGCCTGCGACTTGACGGCACGCATGTCTGGCTTCAGCCGGAAAACCCGATGTACGAACCGATTGACGGGACGAACGCCGAGATAATCGGTAAAGTCGTCGCCGGCATAAGATATTTTTAGAAACCTTGCCGCCCCCGGTGAGACGGCAAAAAAAGAAGCAAGGGAAAGCAAAAAGCAAGGAAAAGCAAGGGTGAAGCAAGGGGACGGTTCCTCTGCTTCATGAAAAACATGAAGCAGAGGAACCGTCCCCTTGCTTCGGAACCGTCCTTTTGCTTTCTCGCGCTTTTTCAAAATAGCTATTGAAAAAAGCGGCCGCAGGGCATATAATTATATGGAATGATTTTATCTGAAGGAGTGTGAAAATATATGGCGCCCGACCCTTATCGAAGTATATTCTTAAAATTTCATATTCGCGCCATACATGCTCCGGACCCGTTTTTCAGGCGGCCTTAAGTCCTATTGCTTTTTTATGCTCCGGTTTTGCCTGTATGGCTAAAATCAAAGGAGGAGCATAATATGGTCAGATACTATAAAAATGCCGACAACAAGCTGATTGAAGCTTCCGCCGCCGAGCCCGGCACCTGGGTAAACATGATAAACCCCACGGAGGAAGAGCTAAACGCGATAGGCGAGGAATTGAAGATAGACGCGTCTTTCCTGCATGCCGCGCTGGACGAGGAGGAAACCTCGCACATAGACTGCGAGGAAAACCAGACACTCATTATCATTGACGTTCCGGTTGCCGAAACCGGCGAGAAAAACAACGTGGTTTTCGCCACACTGCCGGTGGGCATTATAGTCACGACGGATAACGTTGTTACGGTATCCCTGAAGGAAACCTCCGCGTTTCGCGAGATTGCCGAGGGAAAGGTAAAAAACGTATTCCCCGTGCAGAAGACTAAATTCGTGCTGCAGGTTTTGCTTAGGGTCGCGAAAAGATACCTGTATTACTTAAAGCAGATAGACAAAATATCGCATTTTGTCGAGAAACAGCTTCATAAATCGATGAAGAACAAAGAGCTGTTCCAGCTTTTAGAGCTTGAAAAATCCCTTGTTTATTTTTCGACGTCCCTTCAGTCCGACTCGATAACGATAAAGAAGATATTGAGCGGAAAGGTCTTAAAGCTCTACGAAGAAGACCAGGATTTGCTCGACGATGTGTTAATCGAAATTAACCAAGCGATAGAAATGTCGCATATTTACAGCAGCATTCTAACCGGCACGATGGACGCGTTCGCGTCGGTTATATCGAACAACTTAAACATAGTCATGAAGGTTTTAACCTCGGTTACGATTCTGCTTACGATACCGAATGTAATTTTCAGCTACTACGGCATGAATGTGTCCGGTCTGCCTGTGCCCGTGTCATGGTTCCCGCCGCTTTTTGCCGCGGCGGTTACGGTAATAACCGGCATTATCCTGCGCAGGAGGGATTTGATTTAGAGCTTAAAGCCGGTATAAGCCGGCTTTAATAGATATTAAAGAAAACGGAAGGCAGTGAAACCAATTGGAAGAACTAAAGGTATTAATCGAAACATCCTCGAGACACCTGCATTTGACGAAGGAGCATCTGGAGACTCTGTTCGGCAAAGGCGCGGTTTTGCATAATAAACGCGAGCTCTCGCAGCCGGGTCAGTTTCTGACGGAGGAAAAGGTTGCGCTTATCGGTCCGAAACGCACGATTGAAGGTGTGTCGGTGCTCGGTCCCGAGCGGAAGGACACCCAGATTGAGATATCGTTGACGGACGCGAGAAATCTCGGCGTTACGATCCCGGTCAAAGAGAGCGGGGACGTCGCGGGCTCCGCCCCGATTAAGCTTAAGGGCCCCGCGGGCGAGGTTGAGATTTCCCAGGGGCTTATCGCGGCAAAGCGCCATATTCACATGACGCCGGAGGACGCCGAAAAATACGGCTTCAAGGATAAAGAGATAGTAAGCGTCGAGGTGGAGGGTGAGCGCTCGCTGGTGTTTAACAATGTGGTGCTCAGGGTAAGCGAGAAATTCGCCACCGCCATGCATGTGGACACGGACGAGGCGAACGCCGCCGGAGTGTGCGGTACCGTTTACGGCAGGGTAATAAGAAGATAATTTTTTTCTTCCTCTACGGGGGGGAAATCAAGGTGATATTTAGAATTTATCTCCCCCCTTTGGGGGAGATAATATTTTTCTGCAAGCTTTCACGGACCCGGACCCGGCTGTGCTTAGTGGTTTTATCCCTGCCGCCTTCGGCGGGCAGGGATAAACAAAAACAGGAATCCAAGAAAGAGAACAAAAATAGTAATCCCCTGCCCGCCGAAGGCGGGCAGGGGACGCTCTTTAATAATTATCATATGTTTTAAGAATTTCCTCTGCCACCGCTCGCCGTGAAGTCCGCATGTCCATGGCCTGCTTTTCGATGTATCTGTGCGCCTCCGGCTCGGTCAGGGACAAATATGAAATCAGAAGGCACTTTGCGCGGTCGACTATTTTAATATCCTCGATTTTCTGCAGAAGCTTCCTGTTTTCGTCTTTAATCAGGTTCATGCGCTTAATCGACGCTCCCGCGAGCTTAATGGCGTTCCACAGCAGGTCCCGGCTTATGGGCTTTGAAATCGTGATAACCCCGTAGTCCTCCGCCTTACCGGATATTTCCTCATATAAATCCGCTTTCACAAGCAGTATAACCTGGCAGATAAGCTTTTCGGAGATTGTTATAGCGAGCTCCGTGCCGAACTCGTCCTTAAGCGGCGCGTTTATAACGCATAAATCAAAATCCTTCTCGATAAATATTCGCTTGGCTTCCCCCGCGGTCGGGACGGTGACGATATCGCTAAACGCGGCTTTAAGCAGAAGCTCTTTAAACGCGTCAAGGCTCTTCGCGGAGCCGGACACAAAAAGCACGCTGTTCATTCAATCGCCGCCTTTCCGATTGGAATTAAACTTATATTACCGGGAAAAACCGCTCCGTGAAATACTTGTTTTTGTCGGGCGCCGCGACAAACTCGTCGTTTTCCGCGCGTAGCAGTGAGACATACTTATGAAACGCCGCGTCCCCGACACAGTCCTTGACAAATTCGGAGCGCTCCGCAAGCTGTATGGCGTCGTCTAAGCTTACCGGAAGCACCTTAAGCCCGTATTTTTCGTTTATATTGTCGTTGTAAAGGTTGTCATCCACCGCGTCGGGAAGCTTAAGATTTTTTTCGATACCCGAAAGACCCGCGCCGATGATAAGCGCGTACGCGAGATAGGGGTTTGCCGCGGGGTCGGGTGAGCGAAGCTCCATTCTGGATTTCTCGCCCTGCGCCGCAGGAATCCGGATAAGCTGGGAGCGGTTCTGGTGCGACCATGAGACGTATTTCGGCGCTTCGAACACGCCGAGCCGTTCATACGAGTTGGAAAGCGGGTTCAAAAACGCGGACATCTCCGCGGCCTTGTCGAGTATGCCCGCGATAAAGCTTTTCGCGATGGGGGAGTCGTCCTCAAACAGGTTTTTGCCGTTTTGATACAGCGAAATATTTATATGCAAACCGTTTCCGCTCCTGTCGGGAAGCGGCTTCGGCAAAAAGCAGGCATACAGGCCGTTTTGCGCGGAAACCGCCTTGACCGTCGTCTTGAACGTTAAAAGGTTGTCCGCGCTTTCGAGAGCGTCGGCGAATTTAAAATCAATCTCGTTCTGTCCCGGCCCCTGTTCATGGTGGGAGCTCTCGATTTTAAGCCCCATATCCTCGAGGGTCAGGCATATCTCGCGGCGTACGTTTTCGCCCTTGTCGAGCGGGTTTACGTCGAAATAGCCGCCGTAGTCGAGCGGGACGCGGGTCGGGTTGCCGTTCTCGTCCGTTTTAAACAGGTAAAACTCGCATTCCGCGCCCACCTTGCAGGAAAAGCCCCGCGTGCCGAGCCTTGAGATTGTCTTTTTCAGAATTCCTCGCGGGTCACAGGGGAAGGCGCTCCCGTCCGGGCTTATTATATCGCAGTAGAATCTGACGACGCGCCCCTGCTGAGGCCGCCAGGGCAGCACCGCGAGCGTGGAAGGGTCGGGAATAAGCAGAAGGTCGGAATTGACGACGCTCGAAAAGCCGCGTATCGCCGACGCGTCAAAGGACACCCCCTCACAAAACGCGCGTTCAAGCTCGTCCGGCATAATCGATATGTTTTTCTGCCGTCCCAGCAAATCGCAGAACGCGAGCCTGATGAACTTGACGTCGTTTAGTTTGATGAATTCCAGAATCTCGCTTACCGTCGCGGTCATAAATAACCCTCCTAATTTTCCGTATAGAGCAGCTTATACGGATTTTTTTCGTTCGGCGTAAGGACGTAAAAGCTTTTATTAAGAATGTCGTTTATATCAATTTCAAATATGCGTGAAAACTCCGAAATATACGCGTGGATGTCCTTTAAATCCATGTCCGTCGCGCGTCTGCACAGCACCTGCGCGGGCAGTGCCTTAGGCGGCTTCTCGCTTCTTATGAATATCCTGCCGCCGTGCATTCCGGTACCCGTGAAATTCCCGACTGGCGGCTCGTCGCGGTTAAGGCCCAAAACGATTATCAGTCCGCCCGCGAGGTATTCGCCGAGAAAGCTCCCCGCGCTCCCGCCGATTACGATGCACGGGCGTTTTTCCTTGTATTCCTTCATGTGTATGCCCGTGCGGTAGCCGCAGTTATCCTTGACGAATATCTCGCCGCCGCGCATCGCGTAGCCCAAAACGTCGCCCGCGCTGCCGTTAATAATTATCCTGCCGCCGTTCATAGTGTCGCCGACGGCGTCCTGGACGTTGCCGTTGACTATGATTTCGGCGCCGTCCAAATACGCGCCCAGCGCGTTACCCGGGATACCGTTAATCGTGATAACCTTGTTTGACGCGCCCGCGCCGATATAGCGCGCGCCCAGACAGCCGTTGATTATGATTTTTTCCGGGCAGTCAAGCTTATAAGCGTAATTTGTCATAGCATAAGCACTCCTTTCTCATTCCCCGGCATGCTTGACGCCGAGTATGTCAAGCTCTTTCAGGTTCAGCCCCACGCCCCGAAGCATAAGGCGGTTGCCGCGTAGCGCCTCAATCGAGTTAATCCCCATACCGCCCATCATCTCTTTTATTTCATGCTCCCATGCCTTTAAGAGATTGACAAGCCTTGTCTTGCCGCGGTCGGGGTTAAGCCGTGAGACCAGCTCCGGAACCTGCGTCGCGATGCCCCAGTTGCATTTGCCCGTGTGGCAGCGCCTGCAAACGTGACAGCCGAGCGCGATAAGGGCGGCGGTGCCGATACTAACGGCATCCGCTCCGAGTGCTATAGCCTTGACAACATCCGCGCTGCCGCGGATACTGCCCGATACTATTATGGATATATTATCACGAATGCCCTCGTCGCGCAATCTTTTATCCACGCTTGCGAGCGCAAGCTCGACCGGGATGCCGACATTGTCGCGGATTCGCGTGGGAGCCGCTCCCGTCCCGCCGCGAAATCCGTCAATCGCGATGATGTCCGCGCCGCTTCTCGCGATTCCGCTCGCGACAGCGGATATATTGTGCACCGCGGCGACCTTTACTATAATGGGCTTTGTATAAGAGGTCGCCTCCTTAAGAGACAGCACAAGCTGGCGCAAATCCTCAATTGAGTAAATATCGTGGTGCGGCGCGGGGGATATGGCGGCGCTGCCTTCGGGAATCATGCGTGTTTTTGATATCTCGCCGATAATTTTGGAGCCCGGCAGGTGCCCGCCGATACCCGGCTTCGCGCCCTGCCCGATTTTAATCTCAATCGCCGCGCTGTTCTCCAGATAGTCCTTGTGCACGCCGAACCTGCCCGACGCCACCTGCACTATCGTGTTTTTTCCGTATTTATAGAAATCATCGTGCAGACCGCCCTCGCCGGTGTTGTACATGATACCGAGTTCCTGCGCCGCCTGCGCGAGCGCCGCGTGGGCGTTGTAGCTTATCGAGCCGTAGCTCATCGCGGAAAACACAATCGGGATATTAAGCTTAAGCTGGGGCTTTAAGTTGTTGATTAGATTCCCGCGCCCGTCTCGCTCTATTGCTTTGGGGCGCGAACCCAGGTAAACAACGGTTTCCATAGGCTCCCGAAGCGGGTCGATTGACGGGTTTGTGACCTGCGAAGCGTTAAGCAGCAGCCTGTCAAAGTATACAGGGTACTTAACGGGGCAGCCCATCGAGGAAAGCAATACCCCGCCGGTCTCCGCCTGCTTGAATATCTCACGTATGTTTGCTTCGCTCCAGTTAGCGTTTTCACGCAGGGACATGTTTGATTTCACTATCTTTAACGCCCGCTTCGGGCAAAGCTCGACGCACCTGTGGCAGTTTACGCATTTATCGTCGTATGACCGCATCTTTCCGTCACGGTAAACATGAGCGCCGTATGAGCACTGCTTTTCGCATACCCGGCACGAGTTGCACGCGGGCGAGCGAATTATTTCATATTCGTTATATACATAAGGCATAAAATTAACCCTCTCTCAGTCTTACTATAACGGCCTCCCCGCCCCTGGGGGACCATACCCTGTCAAAGCTGTCCTCAACGGCGCGCATCGCGGACTCCTCGCTCGCGATATAAACAGTGTCACCGGCTTCGCCCACAACCATGCTGCGAAGCTTCAGCCGGTCGTTTAACGCCATAAGCCCGCCCTTAAAGCCTACTAAAATCGAAAACGGGCCGGTTATAAGCTGGGCGGAAAATACGTTTCGCAGATACTCATGCTTTTCCCGTTCGGCTTTCGGCATTTCCTTTATGGTTTTCCAGAACGGCGCCGCGATTACCGAGCATGTCTCGTTTAACGTAAGGCCGACCTTGCGCGTGAGGTAGTCAATTATATAGGTTATAACCTCGGTGTCCGTCATAAGCGTGCATTTGTACCCGTACATCTCGATTGCCCGGCGGTTCGCGTCATAGGAGGAAATCTCGCCGTTATGCACGACGGAAAGGTCAAGCAGCGCGAACGGGTGCGCGCCGCCCCACCAGCCGGGAGTGTTCGTCGGGTACCGCCCGTGAGCAATGAAGCAGTACCCTTCGTATTCGTCTATCCTGTAGAAATAGCCGACATCCTCGGGATAGCCCACGGCCTTGAACACACCCATGTCCTTGCCGCTCGAAAAAACATGGCAGCCCTGAATTTTTGTGTTTATCGCGAACACGCTTCTCGCGACGAACTCGTCCGCGTCAAGCTGGCTGTCGGACAGCCTTGAGGGCAGCGGGGCGACAAAGTAGCGCCATATTAAAGGCTCGTCGGTTATTTCGGGGGTTTTCCGCGTGGGTATTTTCGAAAGGTTGATGATATCAAACTGTGTTTCGAGAAATTCCTCGCATTCTCTTTTCGCGCGGCTCTCGTCATAGAATATGTGCAGCGCGTAAAAATCCTTGAATTCGGGGTATATTCCGTACGCCGCGAATCCCCCGCCGAGGCCGTTGGAACGCTCGCGCATAACGGCAATCGAGCGGATTATTTTTTCGCCGCTAAACTTCTTGCCCGTCAGCGAGAAAATACCCGATATAGCGCAGCCGGATGAATTTCGAAATTCGCCTTCTCTCATATCAATCAAACCCTCCGCTAAAATAAAAAGCGTTCACCGCAACGCGCAAGACTATATGCGCATTGCAATGAACGCCATTGTTCAGTATTATATATTATACGTATAAAATCGAATTTGTCAATAAAAAATGCAGGAAATATATATTAAACTTTCATAGAGATACATACAATAAGTTCGTGAACAAAGCCGCCCGCAATGCGAACGGCATAGTTCTCTTCGATCAGTGCATTTGCGAAATCCTGGTTTTTACGTTGAACGCGTCCATAACCGAGCCGAGTATAATAAACGCAACACCGTTCATGAAGCCTTGCAGGGCATTCATGGGCAAGCTCGCAATCGGCGCGTAAAGGCTTTTTGAAATAACGGCCTCGGCAAGATAATAGCCGCCAATCATAACAACCGCCGCGATAACCGTGCCGACAATATTTCGTATGTTAATAATCTTTTCGGTTTTGTTCGTAAACCAGATTGCCATAAGCGGCTTAATGATTATCGTCGGCAGAATATATAACGGATAGGTAAAAGCGTCCGCGAGCCCCGCGCCAATAACCGCCGCGGCAAACGCGTAGGGCCCCGGCAGGAAGCAGGCGGAGAAATAAATAAAAACATCGCCCGGATGTATATACCCGCCCGTCGAGGTCGGGATAGGGATATGCAGGATATACGCCGTGGTAATAAAAATCAACGCCGCGAACAGCGCGGTCAATACGGT
>JAAYXM010000141.1 GCA_012515925.1 Clostridiales bacterium | reverse complement strand
TTTCTAATTCCTCCCCCTCAAAAAGCGAATTATTCGATACCGTCGGACTTTCCGCTTTTTTCTTCGAGCATATACTTTTTAACAATCGGGTATGCCGCAAACATCGATGTAAACGCGCATAACGAGAAGTATATCGATACTATAAGAACCGCGTCCACAGCCGGCGTTGAGTTGAACGTCCAGGTAATAACCAGGATTATCAGTGTCGCGACGGTATTGTTTATTACGCCCAACACAGCGAAAATCGCGGAGTTCTTAAATACGGCCTTAAGCGATAAATCAAACGTTACCGCGAGTAAATACAGATAATGGCGCATATACACATAGAATATAAAAACTATAAAAAACGCGGTGCGCATAAAGCCGTAGTAAAGCTTCTGCGTATTGTCAAGCTTTGAGATGTCGAGCGCGGCATACATTAAAAGACTAATAACGACAATAATATCGATAATACCCAGGAGAAATCCCTGTTTGAAGTTTTCTTTGGCGCGTTTAAATAATTCGGAAAACCACACGTGCCTGCCGCTCACATAGTTTCTGACCATGTACGTAAATCCCGCGGTAATCGGACCGTAAAGCACGGCTGACGCCACAAAAAGAATCATCGAAACAGGCTGCGGGAAAACGTAGGAAAGCCTTACCGCGTAAGTGAATATGGACACTTTACCAGCGAACTCCGGCGGGACACCGAACATGTTCAGCGCCAAAGCGACCAGCCCGCAAAGCAGCGGCAATATAAAAATCAGATAAACTATATTCAGATAAAAAAGCTTATCGATCTTACTAATCAACAGCTCAAAGTACCTGAAAAACGCGTTTTTCCTCCGCTCGTTACCAGCTTTGTTTTTTTTGCCCGACATCAATACAGCTCCTTGTTATACGATAGCTCTCGGATGAAATTTATTATATGTATTCTTAAGATTTTGATTAATAATCCGCGTATATACCTGCGTCGATGATATATCCGAATGGCCGAGCATCTCCTGAATCGAGCGTAAATCGGCGCCGTTTTCAAGCAGATGTGCCGCGAATGAGTGTCTTAATGTGTGCGGCGTAATATCTTTATTGATTTTCGCGCATTCCGTATAATGCTTGATAATTTTCCAGAAACCCTGGCGGGTCATGCGTTCGCCGTTAAGATTCACGAACAGCGCGTTCTCTGCCATATTATTAAGCAGAAGCTTTCTCGCGTTGGTTATATATTCGGAAAGCGCCTTTACCGCCGCGGGATAAAGCGGGATAATACGTTCCTTTCCGTTCGACGCGCATTTTATAAAACCCAGCTCCAGATTGATGTTCTGGACATCAAGACCGATAAGCTCCGAAACCCTGATGCCCGTGGCGTATAGAAGCTCGAGCATCGCCTTATCCCTGTAGCCTTTCAGAGAATCCGGCCTGGGCTGGTTTAAAAACAGGTCCACTTCGGCGTTTGTCAGAATCTGCGGCAGCTTCTTGACGCGCTTTACCGAATGCAGCTTTTTTGCCGGATTATTCGAAATCACGTTATTAAACTGCAAAAAACCTTAAAAACAACGGATTGACGCAATCTTGCGAGTTACGGTGGACGGAGACTTGCCCTCCTCAATCAGCTCGTCTATATATTGGTTGAGAATCTTCGATGACGCGGATTCCGGATTCTTAACCCCGTTTGCGTACAGGTATTCGTTCAGCTTTATTATATCACGCATATATGATGTCAGAGTATTACCCGAAACACCCTTGTTATTCTCAAGATAGTCCATAAAAGCGCGAATGTTATCCTGCATTCCGTCATGACCTTCTTCTGTGTATTTTTTATAATATCGCGCGAGCCGCGATTGTTATAAGTCCCGGTGTTATGTATGCGTCAAGAGCTGCGGAGACAAGCAGCACAGCGCCGCATATCCCTGATACGATAAAAAACCCGCTTGGGAGAATACCGCCGCTGATGTATTTTTTTTTGCCGAGCATTATGCGAAAAAAACACATCGCGGCGCAAAGCGCGAAGGACGATATAATCATAAGGCATGAAACAGATATAAGAGAGGAAAAGCCGAACATCGCGAGCGCTAATATCATGCCCTTATATCCGAACAGCCGGATTATCGACGTTACCGAAAACGAAATAAAAAAACCCCGAACGCAAACCGCTGCCGGAACGCAAAAAACGCCGAGAGCGGTAAACCCCAGAAAAAATACGATAACGGGATATTTAAAGTAGTTTATAAGCGTGTTTTTAAACAACAAGCCGTATTCCGGCATTGAGTCAATTTCCTTAACATAGTTTCCGATATACCCGGAAAGGTTCTGCCCGGAGGCCGAATCCACGGAAGCCGCGGTAATACATCCCGCGACCGCCCCGCATAAAAAGAAAGCCGATAAAACAGCCAGGCTTACGGTGAAACCGAGACCGTTATCCTCCGTCCTGCTCCTTAGTTTTTTAATCACTATACTCGTCCCCTCTCACATAAAAAATATGTGAAAGGGATATAAAGTATTCCGGATTAATCACTTTCCTCCGCCGAGCTCATCCGCGCGGTTCACACAGCGCTTAAACGCCTCGCGGATAAAACCCTCAAAACCGAAATCGTCAAAAGCAGTAAGCGCGGCAACCGTAGTTCCGCCCGGTGACGAAACCTGCCGGATAAGCTCTTCGGGAGTCCTTCCCGAATTCAAAAGCAGCTTTGCCGAGCCGAGCATTGTGTAGGCGGAAAGCTTCAGCGAGTCCTCATAGCTTATTCCGAGCCGCTCTCCTTCACGCACCATCGCGGAAATCATCCTGAAGAAAAACGCCGGACTTGAGCTTGACACGGGGATGACCGAATTAATCAGGTTCTCGGGTAAAAAAGAAACAATACCCGCCGCCTCGAATATTTCCCGCACGGTATTAATATAGAAATCGGGCACACCCGAAGGCTCGGCAATAACCGTCGCTCCGCAAAGGTCAAGCATCGGGGTGTTCGGTAAAGCTCTGATTATGTAGGTTTCATCGGAAAGTGCATTGCGAACGCTCTCGGAGGAAATACCCGCGGCTATCGATACAATGCACTTTCCGTCTGTCAGTCCTGAAATCTCACTCAAAACAGAATATATAACCTGCGGCTTGACCGCAAGAAAAACTATATCGGCTTTATTAACCAATTCAATATTCGAAGAGCAGATACCTATTCCCTTTTCCCTGAAATACGCGATACGCTCGGGATTTACATCATAAATAAATATTTTATCGGCTGTGACGCCGGTTTTCAGAACGGCTTCGATAATTGCGCCCGCCATATTCCCGGCGCCGGAAAAAGCGATTCCGGAAGCGTTAAGCAACTGCCACAACTCCTCAACTTTACATAAACTCTATGTATAAAAATATAAATCAAAATATCCCAAAAAGCAAGCTATAATTATGCTTTGGCGGTATTTTTGTATAGTCCTACAATAATTTTATGTAAACCTGTTTATGTTAACCTCTATGGAAATAAATATAAAACGCACCTGTTGTGGGTGCGTTTTATCACGATACAAGATTTAGCGTTTTATTAAGGCTTTGCATACGCGCATTAGTAAATACATGATTTATTTAATTTAGCAAAATATACAAATGCTTTTGCTTTAATACCCTGCAGAGTATTTATTAACCAAATCGTTCATATCATACATACCGGGCTTTTTAACGCCAGCCATAAACACCGCGGCTTTTACCGCGCCCGCCGCGAACACTTCGCGCGAAGACGCCGTGTGCTTAATCTCTATGACCTCGTCGCGCCCCGCGAATATAACCTCGTGCTCCCCTACTATTGTGCCGCCTCTGACCGTGTGAATACCGATTTCGTTATACGCGCGTTTTTCGCGAACCTCATGCCTGTCATAAACAAGCTCCGCCTGATATGGCAGCGCCTCCGCAAGCCGCTCCGCGATCATAAGCGCCGTTCCGCTCGGAGCGTCGATTTTCTGGTTATGATGGCGTTCGATAATCTCCGTGTCGAAGGTTTCGCCTAAAACCCTCGCGGCGCGCTCCACCAGCATAATCAGGACGTTTATGCCGAGCGACATGTTGCCGGATTTAAAAACAGGTATTTTTTCGGAATATTCCAAAATCTTCGCCTTTTGCTCCTCAGTATGTCCGGTTGTGCATATGACGACGGGGAGATTTCTTTTATGACAGAATTCAAGCATGGATTCAGTAAGCGACGTGTTGGAGAAATCCACTGCCACATCCGCCTCGTCACGCACCGCGTCATAGTTATCGTAAACCGGGTAATTATGCCTTCTCTCCGTATTTAAATCAATACCCGCCACAATAACCGTCTCGGGGTTCTTTTTACAGATTTCCGAAATTACGTTACCCATTCGGCCGTTGCATCCGGACAACAGTATCCTTGTCATAAGGGACACACATCCTTTATTTTATGTACACACTACGCGAGCTTTATTCCCGCATTTACCATTGCTTTTTTGAGAATCTCAACGTTTTTGGGCTGCATTTCGCAAAGCGGCAGGCGCATAAGCCCGTTGTCCATACCCATCAACGCGACGGCGGTTTTAACGGGAATCGGGTTAACCTCGATAAACAACGCGTTCATAAGCTCAAAAAGCTCTATCTGCATTGCCGCGCTTTCGCGCACTTTCCCCTCGAAAAACAGCCTGCACATTTTCGCCACGGCGCCCGGGATGATATTCGCGGCGACCGAGATAACGCCCTTCGCGCCGAGCGCCATCATCGCGACCGTGTTGTCGTCGTTTCCCGACCAGATGTTAAGCTCGTCACCGCAAAGGCTTAGGGTATTAGCAATCAGTGAAAAATCGCCGCTTGCCTCCTTAATACCGTTTATCATCGGGTGCTTTGATAGTTCTAAATAGGTTTCGGCCTTAAAGCCTATACCCGTCCTTGACGGGACGTTATACAGTATAATCGGAGTGTTCAAACGGTCGGCGAGATACGTGAAGCTCTTTACAAGCCCGTATTGCGAGGTTTTATTGTAATACGGCGTTGTCATAAGCAGTCCGTTGACGCCCACCTCTTCGGCGTATTTCGACAGGCACAGCGCGTACTCTGTATCGTTGCTGCCGGTACCGGCAATAACCGGAACTCGCCCCGCAACCTTCTTGACGCAGTATTCGATAGCCTGGCAGTGCTCCTCATGCGTCAATGTGGACGACTCGCCTGTCGTTCCGCAAATCGTAATCGCGTTGATACCGTTTTTTATCTGGAATTCGATTAATTCCCCGAGCTTCGGTAAATTAATCCCGTTTTCCGTAAACGGCGTTACAATTGCGACGTTTGCTCCGGTAAAAATAGGCTCTTTCATGGTTCTCCCTCCTTAAATATAGCCCTCAGCGCATAAGAGCTCGGCCATCAGCACGGCACCGCCGGCCGCGCCGCGCAGAGTGTTATGCGAAAGGCATATGAACTTGATATCGTATTGACTGTCCGGACGAAGCCGGCCGATAGAAACCGCCATACCGTTTTCCAGGTTTCTGTCAAGCTTGGTTTGCGGACGGTCGTTTTCGTTAAAATAATGCAGAAACTTTTTCGGAGCCGTCGGCAAATCAAGCTCCTGCGGACGGCCCTTGAAGCTTTCCCACCGCGCTATGATTTCGTCAAGCCCGACTTTGTTCTTAAAAGACATGAAAACCGCCGCGAGATGCCCGTCGCTTACGGGAACGCGTATGCATTGCGCGGTTATATTCGGGCCTTCCGCGTTAACGATTTTGCCGTCTTTAATCACGCCCCAGATTTTAAGCGGCTCCTGCTCGGACTTTTCCTCCTCGCCGCCGATATAGGGTATTACGTTGTCAATCATTTCAGGCCAGGTGTTAAACGTCTTGCCCGCGCCGGAAATCGCCTGATAGGTACATGCCAGAACGTCGGAAACCCCTAAATCCATAAGC
>JAAYXM010000140.1 GCA_012515925.1 Clostridiales bacterium | reverse complement strand
AAACCAACTGTGATATTCTTTCTCTGTAAATTGAGGAGGTTGATTCTTTATGAAATGCGCTTTTTACGAAAAAGAGATTACTCCGCCGCTCGGCTGCAGAATACCCGGGTACTTCAACGAGAGGCGCGCAAGCGGCGTTAAGGATAAGCTCTATGTCAAGGCGATGGTTATACAGTCAGATGATACCGTCGCGATTGTGGGAACGGATATACTGCATTTTCCGCTCGATATCAGGGAAGCGGTTGTCAAACGCATATGCGGCAGTATCGATATTAAGCCCGAAAACATAATGCTTACGGCAAATCATACGCATACGGGCGGGCCCGTTACGCAGATCCCCGACCCCGACCGCGGGATTCGCGACAGCGCGTATACCGACATACTTATCCGCTCGGTCGCGGATTGTGTAGTGCTTGCGTATCAAAGGCTTTCCGAGTCCCACTTTAAATTCGGCATGGGCACTGTAAAGGGAATCTCCTTTAATAGGGACTATCTGATTAAAAACAAAACGCCCGCGACGAATCCGAAGAGGACAAGCCCGGATATTATCGGACCCATGACGGAAATCGACTATGAGCTACCCGTCCTGTTTGTAACGGATACGGAAGGGAATCCTAAAGGCAGTTTAACCTGCTTCGCGTGTCATCAGGATTGCGTCGGCGGCACCGAGTATTCGGGGGATTTCTCCTCGGTGCTCTCTAAAGAGCTTAAAAAAGAATACGGCGGTGATTTTGTTTCGGTCTTTCTGGCGGGTACCTGCGGGAACATCAACCATATAGACGTAAGCCGCGAAAAGGACGAGCCCGGCCATTATATAAAGATGGGGAAAGCGCTCGCCGGCGAGGCAAAAAGGGTTATAGCGGAAAGCCGCCCCTTAAGCGGGGAAAATGTGGGCGGAAGGCTTAGCGTGCTGTCGATAGAGCGCGCGTTTGTGGACCCGGCCGGGATAGAAAAGGCCGAATATCTGGTTAAAACCATACCCGAGAAAACCGGCGTTAAAATAGCCGCGGACGATACTGACCCCGATCAGTACAACCGCGCGATGGCAAAAAGACTTTTGGATTTTGTAAATACGGCGGACAGGTACGATGTCCCGGTTCAGGCTGTCAGGATTTGCGATTTGGCGGTTTTCGCGTTCCCCGGCGAGATTTTCTGTCAGTTCGGTATGGAGCTTAAGGAAAAATCCCCCGCGCCTTTAAATATAGTCGCGACAAACGCAAACGCCGCTACCGGGTATGTTCCGACCGAGGACAGCTTCTATCCGACGGTTTACGAAGCCAGACCGGGTTCGAATAAACTCGCAAAAACCGGCGGCAGACAAATGACGGACGAGGCGTTAAGACTCGCGGCGCAGCTGTTTGAAAAGTAATAACCGGGATGGACCCGGCGGAAGGGATATGTTTATTGATGAGTGTTAAAGGAATGGATTTGTTTTATTCAAACCGGGTGATAAGCTGGCATGAGCATGTCCGGGGCAATGCCAACGGCGAGCTTGATATTGCGCATTGCGATAAGTTTATAAGCTGCTGCGACAAGGCGGGCATTGACAAGATGCTATGTTCGGTGCCTATATCAGACGACCCGTTTTGCCCGCCGGAAAAATTTATCGCGGCGAACAACATTGTTCATCAGGCGATGAGAAGATACCCGGACAGAATACTCGGCATGTGCTTTGTAAACCCCGGCTACGGCGAAACCGCGATTTCGGAGGTTAAACGCTGCGTAAACCGGCTCGGCATGAAGGGCATTAAGCTTTATCACCAGTATTTTATCGACGACCCGGTATTATTTAACTTCGTCGAGTGCTGTACAGAGCTTGACATACCGATACTTATGCACGCGGGTAAAGTGTGCGACGAGGATACAATAAAAAGACAGCCGCGTCTTTCCGACGGAGTACACTTCGCGAAAATCGCGAGGCGGTACCCCGAAGCGAATTTCATCATGGCGCATATCGGCGGCGGCGGCGACTGGCAGTGGCAGATTAAAGCGATAGCGGATACGCCTAATGTGGTTGTGGATATGAGCGGCAGCGTCCATGACTGCCCGATGATTGAGGAGGCCGTGGAGATTTTAGGCGCGGACAGAATACTGTTCGGTACCGACAACGGATTTTCGTCATGTATCGGTAAGATTTTAGGCGCGGATATCCCCGAAAATCATAAAAAGACAATACTCGAGGGTACGCGTTATCTGAGATTCATTGAAAGGGCGGGCAAACAATGATTATCGACGTCAACTCATATCTGGGGCATTGGCCGTTTCGCAATCTCCGCAACAATACGGCGGAGGCGCTGTCAAAAAGAGCGGCGGAAAACGGCATTACGCATATGCTTGTTTCGTCGCTTGACGCGATTTTCTACAAGGATAGCATGCGCGGAAACCTCGAGCTTAAAAAACAACTTGAATCATATAACGGCGAAACGGTGTTTCTGCCGCTTGCGGTGATAAACCCGACGTATACGGCGTGGGAAAAGGATTTAACGGTATGCATTAAAGATTACGGCTTTAAGGGCATCGAGTTGTTCCCGCTATATCACGGTTATTCGCTCGGGCATTATTCGGAAGGCTATAATTATGTCTCGCGCGCCGCCGAGGCGTGTAATCTCGCGTACGAGCTCGGGGGCGTTGTCCGCATTAACGCGGGGTTTGAAAACTTCCGTCAGCGCCATATGCTTGACGTAAAAAGCCCACCGTCGGCAGAGGAGCTATGTGACCTTTTAAACACCTGCAAGGATACTGTTTTTATTATCTGCGGTTTTCTGCATCCGAACATGAGCCGCGACTTCCGTGAAGCCGTACTCGGCAGGAAAAACGTGTTTTTCGATACAACCGCAATGGAGACGTTTCTTTACGAAAGCCTGGAGAAAGAAGCCGAAATTTT
>JAAYXM010000139.1 GCA_012515925.1 Clostridiales bacterium | reverse complement strand
CGAGCCTTTCGACGACGTTCTCGCGCAGACTCCAGTTGTTTTCGCCGATACCCGCGGTGAATACCAGCGCGTCCACGCCGCCCATGGCCGCGGCGTACGAGCCAATCCATTTGACAACGGCATATTCGAACATCTTAAGGGCAATTTCCGCGCGGGTGTTGTTATCCTTTTCCATCGCGATTTCAAGATCGCGAAAATCGGAGGATACACCCGAGACGCCCAGAACACCCGATTTATGGTTTAGTATTTCGTACATTTCCTCAACGGTTAGATTCTCGTGCTTCATTATATGGGTAACTATCGCGGGGTCAAGGTCCCCGGTGCGCGTGCCCATCGGTAGACCCGCGAGCGGAGTAAAGCCCATGCTCGTATCAAGTACCTTTCCGTTCTTAATAGCGGTAATTGAGGAGCCGTTGCCCAAATGGCAGGTTATAAGCTTTAATTCCTCTATCGGTCTTCCAAGCATTTTCGCCGCCCTCGCGGATACATAGCGGTGCGATGTGCCGTGTGCGCCGTATCTTCTGATTTTGTACTTTTCGTAGTACTCGTAAGGCAGAGCGTACAAATACGAGGTTGGCGGCATAGTCTGATGAAATGCCGTGTCGATTACGACAACATGAGGTATGTCGGGCATAACCTCGATACAGGCGCGGATTCCGGTAAGACTTGCCGGGTTATGCAGAGGCGCGAGCGGAATAACATCCTCGAGACCGGAAATAACTTCGTCCGTAACCAGAACGGATTCTATAAAATGCTCTCCGCCGTGGACTATGCGATGACCTACAGCCTCGATTTCCTCCATGCTGCCGATAACGCCATACTCCGCGGAGGTTAATAGGTTTGTCGTTACTCTGATTGCTTCGGAATGTGTGGGCATGGAAACATCGCTTATATACTCCTTCCCGTTTGTCGGGAAATACTTGATTCGCCCGTCTATTCCGATTCTTTCGCAGTTGCCCTTAGCCAGGACTTCTCCGGATTTTGTCAAAAGAAGCTGGAATTTCAGGGATGAACTGCCCGCGTTGATTACAAGAACTTTCATTTAGGTTTTTGCCCCCAGTTTCAAAATTGTAAACAATAAAACTTTTATTCCGGCGATACTTGAATTAATACAGAATAAAAGTTAAAATATGTATTATATATTGAAATCAATATATAACAGCATTGGTCAACCTTAGATATTCTATATTAATTCACGGTTTTTTGCAAGTACTATTTTGAATTATTTCCTGCATTTTTCGAGGTGTATATGAAAACATTCGGTATCGTATGCGAATACAACCCGTTCCACAGCGGACATCTATATCACATAAACGAAAGCCGAAGGCTCGGAGCCGAAGCGGTTGTCTGCGTCATGAGCGGGAATTTCGTCCAGCGCGCGGATTTCGCGATGACGGACATGCATTCGCGCGCCGAGAGCGCGGTGAGAAACGGGGCGGATTTGGTTATCCAGCTTCCCACGCCCTGGGTATTGTCCTCGGCGGAAAAATTCGCGTTCGGCGCGGTTTATATTCTTAACGCTCTGGGTGTTGTAACCCACCTTTCATACGGCGCCGAAAACCCTGAAACAGATATGCATATCAAAGCCGCAAGACTGCTTATGTCCGCGGATTTCCCCTTAAAGCTTACGGACAGGCTTAAAACGGGCGTATCGTTCGCGTCGGCGAGATATAGCGCTTTGGCGGAAATTGATTCCGCCGCCGCGGAGGTTCTTCGAAACCCGAATAATATATTGGCCGTTGAGTATATAAAAGCGTTAACACAGCTTGGCTCGGATATAATACCCGTCGCGGTAGAGCGCCGCGGCAGCATGCACGACGAGATGACGACGGAAAACGAGCATATAAGCGCGACCGCGATAAGAAAGCTTTTGTTATCGGGCGATTTTGAGGAAGTCTCGGGCTTTCTGCCGCGCGAAACCTGTAATATCCTGTTAAGGGAGATAAAAAACAAAAACGCGCCCGTTTGGATAAAGGACGCGGACAAGGCAATGCTGTCATGCCTTAAAAAGCTTTCGGCAGAAGATTATCTGAGATTTAACGACGTTTCGGAAGGACTTGAAAAAAGACTTTACCGCGCGGTTTCCCGCGCGGTTTCGCTGGATGAGGCTGTTATGCTCGCTAAAACCAAGCGCTACACGCATTCCAGAATAAGAAGAATCTATCTCTCCGCGTTTTTGGGCGCGACGAAGGATTTATCATCCGGCGCGCCGGGCTTCGCGCGTATACTTGCCTTTAACGATACCGGACGAAAGCTGATAGCGAAAATCAGAAAAAAATCAGAAATACCCGTAATAACAAAGCCCGCCGCGGTTAAAAAAACAAGCGCCGACGCATTAAGACTGTTTGAATTCGAGTCGCGCGCGACGGATTTATACTCGCTGTTTAAACCGGAGCCTTCCGTCGGCGGCTCGGAATGGCTTAAAAAACCCGTTTATACAGAAATGTAGCCGGCCGGCTTGCGCTGAAAGCGCAGACCGGCCGGTAATCTTTACTATTTCAGTATAACGCGGTGGAAGGTTTTTTTGCCTTTTTTAATTACGACGCCGCCGTCTTTGAAATCTTCGGGGGTTAAAAACGCGCCGAAATCGGATATTTTATTATCGGCAGCCTCAACCCCGCCCTGGGAGATAAGGCGCTTCGCCTCACCCTTTGACGGCGCAAGCTTGCATTTTACCATGACGTCGGCAATCTGTATCCTTCCGTCCGTGAAATCCGCGGCGGTGATAACCGTTTCGGGGATATTTCCGGAATCCGCCTGCGCCACAAACAGCGCCCGCGCGGTCTCCTGTGCCTTTTCCGCCTCGGCCGTGCCGTGAACCGCCTGCGTCAGCTCAAAAGCGAGGCGTTCCTTAACCGGGTTTAACTCACTGCCGCTTAGATTCTCGTACCGACGTATCTCGTCGAGCGGTATAAACGTAAGCATTTTCATGCAGCGGATAACGTCGTCGTCGCGGATGTTTCGCCAGTACTGGTAGAAATCAAACGGCGATGTCTTCATAGGATCAAGCCATACCGCGCCCTTTTCGGTCTTGCCCATTTTTTTGCCCTCCGACGTGGTGAGAAGCGTAAACGTAAGACCGTAAGCGTCCTTTCCGGTTTTACGGCGTATAAGCTCTGTACCGCCTAATATATTAGCCCATTGGTCGTCCCCGCCGCATTCCAGAATACAGCCGTAGTTGGTAAACAGCTTGTAAAAATCAAAGCTCTGCATGAGCATATAGTTGAATTCGATAAAGGTCAGGCCTTTTTCGAGACGGGTCCTGAAGCATTCGGCGGTGAGCATGCGGTTAACCGAAAAATGGACACCGATTTCCCGAAGAAAATCAAGGTATTTATATTCGAGCAGCCAGT
>JAAYXM010000138.1 GCA_012515925.1 Clostridiales bacterium | reverse complement strand
TTTCGATTATCCCGAATATATCCTTTGCCTGCGGTACGCTTGTTAGGTTGCCGGTAAGTACAACATGATTCGTGTCCACAATCTTTGACGCGAATACGGAAATGACGCCGATTGTCTGGAAAACAAGGTTTATAATACCGAGCGCAAGGTCGCCGTGTGATACAAGGTCGCTGATTTTTCCGAAATTCGAAGCGGTTATATACGGCGGCAGGTTTTCCATCCTCTCCCGGCTTATATCGTCGATAAACAAATCAACATTTCGTAAATCCCCGGTCTTCGCGGTCTCAATTATATCGTCAAAATGCCTTACGTTAAGTATTCTGTTTGACAGCCCGAGCAATGTGCCGCCGCCGACTCCGCTTCCGCCCAAATGACGGATTTCGTCTCCCGTTGCGGAAACAAAGGCCGTACCCGTGCCCATGCTGACAATAACCGCGCTGTCAAGGCCGCTTAAAAACAGGCCGCCTCTGCCGATAGCCTGAAATTCGCTGATTCGCTGGGTTTTGATGCCGAATATTTCTTTTTCCGCCTCCGCCGAGCCGACACCGGTTATCATGACTTTTTCGATATCCGTAAGCGAAAGGCAGTTTACGCTCATGAATTTTCCAAACGCGCCGTAAAGCGACGCGCGCGGGTCGTTCGCCTTAACGAGTATCGGAGAGAATATGCCGCCGTCGCGATACCCGATAATCTTAGTTGTGCTTCCGCCGATATCTATTCCCAAAACGCTTTTCATTATTACCACCCTTATTAAAACAAACCGCTGATTTTACTGTTTTCGTCAATATCGATACCCGCGGCGGACGGATTTTTAGGCAGACCCGGCATTGTCATAATATCGCCGCAGTAAACCACGATGAAGCCCGCGCCCGCGGAGAGCCTAACCTGTTTTACGGATATATTAAAGCCCGAGGGCCTTCCCGTAAGCTTCGGGTTGTCGGACAGAGAATACTGAGTTTTCGCGACACATATGGGAAGATTGCCGTAACCCATTGACTCAATCTTCTGTATCGACTTAAGCGCGGCGGAAGAATAATCGACACCCGAGGCGCCGTATATTTTTATAGCTATACTTTTTATTTTTTCCGTTACCGGCATATCGTCGGGGTATAAAAGCTTAAATTCGGATTCTGACTCCGCCGCTTCAATAACCTTTTCAGCGAGAGCAACCGCGCCTTCTCCGCCTTCGGCGAAAGCCCGGCTTATCTCAAATTCCGCGCCGAGCTCGCGGCACGCGCTTTCTACTATCATAAGCTCGGAGTCCGTGTCTTCATCGAATTTGTTTATCGCGACAACAACGGGCAGTCCGAACTGCTTAAGACTTATAATATGCGCCTTTAAATTCGAAAGTCCGCGGATTAAGGCATCTTTATTCTCCTGTCTTAATTCGTCTTTCGGAGCCCCGCCGTTATATTTAAGAGCTCGCAGGGTCGCGACAAGCACCGCGCAATCGGGCTTAAGACCGGCCTTTCTGCATTTTATGTCAAAGAACTTTTCGGCGCCTAAATCCGAGCCGAAGCCGGCTTCGGTGATAACGTAGTCAGAAAGCTTTAAGGCAAGCCTTGTGGCTCTGAGTGAGTTGCAGCCGTGCGCGATATTCGCAAACGGCCCGCCGTGCATTATGCACGGAGTACCCTCAAGAGTCTGAATCAGATTGGGCATAAACGCGTCCTTGAGCAGCGCCGCCATGGCGCCCTCGGCGGAGAGGTCCTTCGCGTAGACCGGCTCACCGTCGGATTTATACGCGATTATTATATTTCCGAGCCTTCTTTTCAAATCGGTCATATCCTCGGCAAGGCATAAAACCGCCATAACCTCGCTCGCGACGGTTATCATAAACGAATCCTCGCGCGGTACGCCGTTTGATTTCCCGCCGAGTCCGGTTACGATATTCCTGAGCGCGCGGTCGTTCATATCCATAACACGGCGAATCTCTATCCGCCGCGAATCTATATCGGAGTCATTGCCGTAATGCATATGATTGTCAAGCATCGCGCAAAGCAGGTTGTTCGCGCTTGTCACCGCGTGAATATCGCCGGTGAAGTGCAGATTAATATCCTCCATGGGCACAACCTGCGACATGCCGCCGCCCGCGGCGCCGCCCTTCATGCCGAACACCGGCCCGAGAGAAGGCTCGCGAAGCGCTATTATCGCGTTAATATTCCGCTTAGCCATGGCTTGTCCGAGCCCGATTGTGGTCGTGGTCTTTCCTTCTCCCGCAGGGGTCGGGTTTATCGCCGTAACCAATATAAGCTTTCCGTTTATATTGTTTTCGACACGCTTAAACAGCTCGTTTGTAAGCTTTGCCTTGTATTTGCCGAACAGCATCAGTTCGTCTTCTTTTATGCCGAGTTTTTCCGCAACCTGACGGATATCAATAAGTTTCGCGTTCTGCGCGATTTGTATGTCTGATAACATTTGTCCTCCGGTAAATTTCTTATTATTATTTAATTCAATATTATATCACGAAAAAGCCGATTTGAACATAAATTTTGTAAAATTTATGCTAATTTGAAAATTACTCGGTTTTTCTGTCATCTATGGGGAAAGCATAAACGCGGCCCTCATTATACTCTGATTTGTATTTCTCCCCCGTTGGGGGGAAAAACACACTACTTCTTTTATATCTTCTCTTCTCACTCTTCTCTGATTTTCTCTTTCGAAGGAAAGAGAAAATTTATGTTTACCAAGCTTTAAAACAATGGTAAAATGTTATTGTTGAAAAAATATCGGACAAGGAGTATTGCCGATGTCATCGATAATCAAATCCGTAAAAAACTTTTTTAAGCAGATTGATATGTTTCTTCTTTTATCGGCCGTTGTCGCGTCCGTATACGGGCTTGTCCTGATTTTAAGCGCAACCAAAAGCTACAATACATACAGCTTCATTAAAATTCAAATCGCCGCGATATTAATCGGCGTCGCGGTATACTTTTTTCTTTCATGGCTTGATATCGAGTCCATATCAAACTACTGGAAATACCTATATGTGCTGAATATTCTGCTTATAGGCTCGCTTTACTTCTTCGGCGTCGGTGCCACCGATACCGGAAACAGGTCATGGATTCGATTCGGTTCGGTAGGAATCCAGCCCGCCGAATTAGGCAAGGTTTTACTGATACTGACGTTGTCAAGTCATATGTACAAACTGAGAAACGAGATTAACTCACCGGTCGCGGTTCTCAAGCTTTGCCTGCATGTGCTTATACCCGTCGCGCTTATTATATTTGTCTCGGATGACACGGGCATGGCGACCGTATATATATTTATTTTTCTTATTATGGCGTTTTGCGCGGGAGTTAAGCTTCGCTATTTTCTCGGGGCCGGGGCGCTCGCGTGTATATCCGCCCCGTTTATCTGGAATTTCGTGCTTAAGGAATATCAAAAGCTAAGGATACTCGTGGTATTCAATCCCGAGCTTGACCCGTTGGGAAAGGGCTATCACGCTATTCAAAGCAAAATCGCCCTCGGCGCAGGACAGCTTTTCGGCCGCGGCTTGTTTAAGGGCACTCAGACGCAATTCGGTTATTTGCCGGCAAAGCATACCGACTTTATTTTCGCGGTCGCGGGCGAGGAGCTCGGACTTGTCGGCTGTCTCGCGATAATCGCGATACTTACCGTTATAATCGTGCGCTGTCTTGTAACCGCCTCGCGATCAAGCAGCTCGCCGAACCATCTTGTCTGCATCGGGGTCGCGGCCATGCTTATATATCAGACCTTTGAGAACGTTGGCATGTGTCTCGGAATCATGCCGATTATCGGGCTTACACTGCCGTTTTTCAGTTACGGCGGCTCCTCGGTTCTGACGGTATTCGCGGCCATAGGGCTTGTCAGCAGCGCGTGGATGCGCGCGAAACCGGCCTGGCTCAGTAAATAGAATCAGCGTTTTTCGTTTTTCAGATGCCTTTTGGTAAGATAAATCACAATATCCGAAAGGCTTATAACCGCAATCAGATTCGGGATAATAAGAAGTCCGTTTAACGTGTCCGAAATACTCCAGACGAATGTAAGGCTGCATTCCGAGCCCACGATAATAAGCAGCAGATATATTATTTTATATATTTCGGATACTCTCTTGTTCCCGGGAAATAAATAGAAAAGACACTGTTCGCCGTAATAATACATGCCCAAAACCGTGGACAGCGCGAACATTATTATGCTAAGGCTTAAAAAAAGCCCCCCCGCGCCGCCTAAATGCTTTGAGAAAACCGCGGCGCAAAGCGCGGCTCCGTTTAATCCCGAAGCATACAACCCCGAGTTTATAATAGCAATCGCGGTTAACGAGCATACAACCATTGTATCGACGAATACCTCGAATATCCCCCAGAATCCCTCTTTTACGGGGTTCCCGGCATCCGCCGCGGCATGTACGATAGACGCCGTGCCCAGTCCTGCCTCGTTTGAGAAAACCGCGCGGGAAAACCCGGTTTTCAACGCGTTCATCATTGTATAGCCCGCTATTCCCCCGCCCGCGGCGTTTAAGGAAAATGCGCGCCTGAATATCAGCATAAACGTGTTTGCCAGTGAATTGAAACCGGCAAGTATCGTATAGAGAGCGCCGGCTATATAAAAGCACGCCATAAACGGCACAAGCATTGCCGAAACATTCGCAATTCCCTTTATGCCGCGCACTATGACAAGGCTTGTGATTAGTGCCGCGGCCAAACCGGCAAATATCGGCTTTACCCCGAAAATACCCGCCGCGGCGGCTATCGAATTTGATTGATTTAAATTGCTTGTGCCTAATATCGAGAAAACGGCAAAAACGCAGAATATGACCGACAGCCATTTAAAGCCTTGTCCGAGCCCCTGCTCGATATAGTACATCGGTCCGCCGAAATACTTGCCGTTTTTATCCTTTTGTCTGAAGCACACGGCAAGAAGGATTTCGGAATACTTAATCATAGTCCCGAAAAACGCCGACACCCATATCCAGAAAACGGCGCCCGGCCCGCCCGCGACAATCGCCGTGGCAACGCCTACGATATTGCCCGTGCCGATAGTCGAGGCAAGCGCGGTTGCCGACGCTTTATACGACGAAATACCGGAGGTTTCGCGCGTGTTTTTTTTATTAAAAAAACAGCCGAAAGTATGTTTAAGCCACACTCTCGCGTATCTTAACTGAAAAAACTTAAGCGAAACCGAGTAATATAATCCGGTTCCGAATATCAGAATCAGCGCGGGCATACCCCAGACCACGTTTTTTACGGCATTGTTTATATCAAGAATTAAGGACAGCATTTTCCCCTCCGGCAAGCTTTTACTTAATCTATATGCTTACGGACGGGAAATTAACATAAAAAAGCCTGTTAAGCTGATACACTTAACAGGCGTGGCGCTAAACTCTAATCCTCATCGGGTTTCAGCATTGAGTTAAGAAGGATATTATATATACTCTCGGCTTTGCGCTTAAACCCGGCTTCAAGCTTTTTAGCCTGTTCCCTGCTTGGCATTTTCATAGTAAACGAAAGGATTTCTCCCGTATCGTCGCGAAGACGGC
>JAAYXM010000137.1 GCA_012515925.1 Clostridiales bacterium | reverse complement strand
CTGCGCCTTGAGCGCCTCGGTCGGAAACAGAGCGGGCATCTCCGCGGCGACTACGCCGGCTAAATACTCGTCCAGCTTAAGCTTAATAACCTCTCCCGTATCGTCGAGCAATGAAATCGTCGTCTGACTGTCCGTCGCGGGTTCGGATTCGGGCGCGCTTACGGGTTCGGCAAGATTTTCGGCCGGCGGCGGGTATGTATACTCCGCCGCGTTGTCCAGCGTCAGAACCGGCAGCGTAAACAGAACAAACCAAAGGGCTGCAAACAGAATCATAAACTTTCTCATTGTATCACCGTCCTTAATTTTCATCAGCAAGTTAAAATTGAGGTGTTTTCTTCAAAGGAGAAAACAATAATTTAATAATTAATTTAATGACCCGCACTTCACCTGGTTTATATTGACTGATATACATGAATACTATATAATAACTCTATTATACATATCCGCGAAAGGGGAAAGGCACATGTCGACCCATGACAGGAAGGACATAAGCCGCTTTATATCAAGCTTATGCGACGAATTCAGGAAACATAACCGGATAGACCCCGAGGTTTGCATAAATCTCGGCGTCAAGCGCGGTCTCAGGAATTCGGACGGAACAGGCGTGCTCGCCGGGGTTACGTTAATCGGTAACGTGCGCGGCTACACGGTTATTGACAATGAAAAGGTCCCGTCGGAGGGTCAGCTTTTTTACAGGGGCATAAATATCGATGACCTTGTGGAAGGCATATTGCGGGAAAACCGGTTCGGGTTTGAGGAAATCGCATATCTTATTCTATTCGGAAAGCTCCCGAACGCGGAGCAGATCGATACATTTACCGGGCTTCTTGCCGACTGCAGGACGCTGCCCAAAAATTTCACCGAGGATATGATAATAAAAACCCCGAGCCCGAACATAATGAATAAGCTGGCACGCTCCGTGCTCGCCTTATATCCGTTTGACGAAAATCCCGAGGACAACTCGCTCGAAAACATGCTCAGGCAGAGCGTGGAGTTAATCGCGCGAATTCCGATTATCGCGGCGCAGGCATATCAGGTTTCGCGCCATTACTACGCGCACGACAGCATGTATCTGCACATACCGCCGCGCGAGCTGTCCACGGCGGAGTGCCTGCTGTACTGCATAAGGCCGAACAAAAAATACACGGACGAGGAAGCGAAGCTGCTTGACTTATGCCTGATGCTCCACGCGGAGCACGGCGGCGGCAACAACTCGGCCTTCGTCGGACGCGTCATGTCCTCGTCCGGGACTGATACGTATTCGGCTATTTCCGCGGCGATTGGCTCGCTCAAGGGTCCGCTGCACGGCGGCGCGAACAAGCAGGTTTGCGATATGCTTTCCGATATCGAAAAGAACGTGTCCGACTGGAAGGACGACGAGGAGGTCGCGGCATACCTCGCGAAGATTATACGCAAGGAGGCCGGCGACAGAAGCGGCAAGATTTACGGTATGGGTCACGCGGTATACACGCTGTCCGACCCGCGCGCGGTAATACTTAAAAAATGCGCGCGAAAGCTCGCGAAAGAGCGCGGGTTTATTGACAGGTTCGAGCTTATCGAGGCGGTTGAAAGGCTGTCCCCGATAGTGTTCAGGCAGGAGAAAAACGATACAAAGGTGATATCCGCGAACGTGGACATGTATTCGGGGCTTGTATATGAAATGCTTGATATCCCGAAAGAACTGTACACGCCTATTTTCGCAATAGCGAGGATGGTCGGCTGGTGCGCACATCGTATCGAAGAGGTTCTCACGGGCGGAAGGATTATCCGTCCGGCATACAAGGCAATAGCGCCGGATTCAAATTATATCAGGCTGTCCGAGCGAAAATAAAGCATATTTTACCGGGAAGGTGCGTTAGCAATGAAACGACTATGGGTATTCGGAATACTGCCGCTGGTGTTGGGCGCGGTTGGCGCGTATCTCAGAGCATATGAAATGGTTTTTGTTATCGACGAGGCTGTCGAGCTTCCGCAAAACAGCGGTATTGTGACAAACACGCTCGGAGGGTTAAGCCTTGCTCTCGCGGTGTTCTTTCTTGCATACGCGCTGAAGGCACGGAAAAGACCCGCCGAGCCGGAGGCGGCGCATAAAAGCTGCGAGTGCGTTCCCACCGCGGCTGTGTTGTCCTCGGCGATTCTTTTTACTTACGGCGCGTATAAGCTGTATATCTGCACCGCGGAATTTGAGATAAGCATGCTGATTTTCGGGTTTTTGACGATATACGGCGCCGCCTCGATTCTGATAATCGGGCTTATGCAGCTTGAAAACAGGGATAACGCGCTTTACGCGGTTTTTGCCTCGGTTCCGGTTTTCTGGGCTTGCTATTCGCTGATTCTGCTGTTTCGGGAGCGCATTTCGGACCCGATTATACTTGACTATATATATGTACTGTTCGCGTACATTTCGATTCTGCTGTTTACCTACACACTGACGGGCTTTGTGTTCGGCAAGGACCGGATTGTTATCGCGACGCTTTCGGGCGGAATGTGCGTATACCTGTGCGCGATTGAGCTTCTGTCACCGGTTTTCGTGCCCGTGTTCAACCCGGAAAAGCAGATCGGGCTATTAGCGTATTCGGAAAAGCTGCCGCTATTGGCGTTTATAATATTTGTCCCGTTCGCGCTGAACAAGATGTACAGAAACATAAGTCAGATAAAAAATAAACAGTAAGTATAATAGGATTGGTATTATACTTACTGTTATAGAAAAGCGTGTATTAAATGTTCCTTCCCCCGCTCGGGGGAAGGAACTGTTTATTATCGGGATTTCGTCAGAAATTAAGGGTTACATCCTTCCTGTAGCCCGTAATGCCGACCTGGGCTATGGTTGTGTCCAGCTCGTCGGTAACCGAGACATCGTAAAAGCATACGGTTTTCTTTCCCGCCCGCTCGCGCGCGTGCGCGGTAAGGGTTTTACCCTTGGGCTGGTTTATAAACGTAATATTGCTTGTGAGCGAGACCGTGAGCCTGCCGCCGCAGTTTGCCGCGACCGCGAACGCGAAGTCCGCCAGCGTGAATATAACGCCGCCCTGTACGCCGCCGCCCGCGTTGTTATGACGGGAGGTAAGCTCAAGCGAGCATACCGCCTCGCCTTCCTTCGCGGAGACAATGCGCGCCCCGCTGTCATACGCGTAAAAATCGTTATAGAAGAAATCGCGGATTCTTTCAATATCCATTATGCTTCTTTCCTTTGTTCGGCGTATTCCGCCCTGCCGGAGACAAACAGGCTGTTGCCGCGCGCGTCGATTGCGACAACGCACGGGAGGCCGGAAACCTCCATCTCCTTGACCGATTCGCAGCCGAGGTCATCAAACGCGATAACCCTCGCGGATTTGATGGTTTCGGCAATCAGCGCGCCCGCGCCGCCAACCGCGCACAGATAAACCGCGCCGTGTTCCTTCATTGCGGATATAACGCTTTCGTCACGCTCGCCCTTGCCTATCATGCAGGCAAGCCCAAGGCTGAGAAGCCGCGGCGTGAATTTATCCATCCTGCCGGAGGTGGTGGGGCCGCATGAGCCGACGGGCATGCCGTCCTTGCCCGGCGTTGGCCCGGCGTAATAAACCGTTGCGCCCCGGATATCGAACGGCAGGGGTTCGCCGTTGTCCAAAAGCTCGAAGAAACGCTTATGCGCCGCGTCACGCGCGGTATATATTTTCCCCGAAAGAAATACAGTATCGCCCGCTTTAAGCTCATAAAGCTTGCTTTCAAGTTCGGATGTGTTAACGTTGTATTTTGACATTTGCTATAAACGTTCCTCTCCGGTTTCCGTAAAACTGTTCTTATCGTTTTTTAGCGTGATATTCTTGTTGCGCATACCCTCAAGAATACTGCCGGCGCGCTCGCATGCGGTTGATACGCGCGCCGTGCTGCTTTGGGCGGTTTCAACCATTCTCGCGATATGCGTAGTCAGAGCGTCGATTTCGGATTTCAGGCTTATGTATGACGAATGGGTGGATTTTAAAAGCTCTTCAACCTGATTAAACGCGTCGTCACGGTATTTGTAGACTTCCGAAAGCTGCTCTTCGACCCGCTGTTTGGCGGATTCCTCAAGCATTTTCACGCGTTCACCGGCTTCCTGCTCCCGCTGGGACGCGCGCGCGAGCGCGGACAGCTCTATTTCGGCGATACGCTCCTTGTTTTCCCGGTATTGGCTCTCAAGTGCTTCAAGCTCCTTAAGACGGCCGTTCGCCGAATCGAAATCCTTGCGGATTTTGTCTAATTCGCGGTTTTTTTCGGCAAGGGACTCCCTCAGTTCGTCACGTTCCGCGGCTATACGGTCAGCCTCTCCGTTTTGAGCTTTATTCTGCTCGATTTCCTTTAAAAGCTCGTTATTCTTTTCGGTAAGCTCAGCGTTTTTTACGCGCTCCGCGTTAAGCTCGTCGGTAAGCGCGATTTTTTCGGTCATCGCCTTGTTCAGTTCGTCCTTAAGCTCCTGAAGCTTGGCGTTATGCTGGCTTATCAGGCTTTCTATGTATTCCGAAACATCCTGCTTGCTGAATCCGCCGACTAAAGATTTCTTAAATAGCTTTTTTCCGCCGAAATCCATATATTTATGCCCCCTGTAGCTTATTTTAAAGTATTATAATCAGATAAAATACATTATAGCACAATATTAGCTCACATACAATTAAAATAATTTTAAAAAACACCAAATGAAAATTGAAGTTGTTGCTGTCCCCCTTGGAGGAGAGCAGCGGCAAAACCTCAATTTACGCCCTTCGGGGGAAGAAACGCCCTTTTACTTGAGATTTTAAACAGAATGGATTATAATAAACATACAATTAATATCGGGTTGAGGAGGGGTGGCTCTAATGCAGAGGAAGTCGCTGTATCAAATCAGCGCCGTGGGCTTCGGCAGGAGGTTTCAATCCCGCGCGGCGCGAAACCGGGAGGTTGCGCAAGCAAACACACATATACACGATTTTTTTCAGCTTTGGTATATCCGCTCCGGCAAAATGCGGCATTTCGTTGACGGAAAACTTCATATACAGTCGGCGGGAGAGTTGATTATTACGCCTCCGCTCCTGTGGCACAGCGTCAACAGCAAAGGATACGGCGGGGAGTTTGACGCGTTTACCTGTGATATATCGCAATCATTTATGCTTGAAATTGCCCGTATGACGGGAGAGGAGGAGCTGTTTCGCTATGTACTCCTGTCTCCCGCGCCGATTCGCGACGGCGCGCTGTCGCCGAGTCTGCGTTTTTACGGGGATATAACGGAGCGGGTCGAGCAAACGCTTGAACGGCTCTGCGCGATGCAGCGCACGGAAATGG
>JAAYXM010000136.1 GCA_012515925.1 Clostridiales bacterium | reverse complement strand
GGTATAACGGGTATCTGTCTCTGGAATGGACAAAGCGTTGGGACAAGGAGCTTGAGGACGCGGGGATAGTGTTCTCGCATTTCGCGTATATGGCCCGACGTTTGTGGAACGAGGCATAAAACAGTAAATCCGGCGCAAAAGCGCCGGATTGTTTTTGTTGTGCGATACGGCGGGGAGCGCTTGCGCGTGCCCCGCCGTATATTATTTATTTCTTTTGAGTTTGTCGAAGAAGCTTTTGCGCTCGGTGTACGAGTTGTCGTTTATCGAGTCGGCGAACGCAATTAAAAGCTCCTTTTGCTTTTGATTTAAGTTCTTCGGAATCTCGATATTCACGCGTACATACTGGTCGCCCCTGCCGCTGCCGTTTAATACCGGAATTCCCTTGCCGCGCAGCCTGAACACGGTACCCGTCTGCGTACCCTCCGGCACAGTGTATTTTACCCTGCCGTCAAGCGTCGGGACCTCTATCTCCGCGCCGAGGGCGGCCTGGGCGAACGTAATCGGCACTTCGCAGAGCACCGATGTGCCGTCGCGCGTAAGTATCGGATGGGCTTTTACCGATATTGTGACAAGCAAATCACCGGCCGGGCCACCGTTTATGCCCGCGTTTCCTTCGCCGCGCAGCGAAACCGTCTGTCCCTCGTCTATGCCCGCGGGGATTTTGACGCTGATGGTGCGCTGGAACCGCGCTTTACCGCTTCCGCCGCAGACACCGCAGGGCGTTTTTATGATTTTGCCGGACCCGTTGCAGGTCGAGCATACGCTCGTGGTGGATATTACGCCGAGAGGCGTCCTGCGCTGGGTCTTAACCGAGCCCGTGCCGTGGCACGTGCCGCACGCGGCCGCGCTTGTTCCTTTGGCGGCGCCCGTCCCCGAGCAGTGCTCGCATGATTCGGTGCGCGTTATCTTTATCTGCTTGGTACAGCCGAAGGCCGCCTCCTCGAATTCGATAACAAGGTTTACGCGCAGGCTCTCGCCGCGCTGCGGCGCGTTCCGTCTCGCGGCGCCGCCGCCGAAGCCGCCGCCGAAGAACGACCCGAAGATATCGCCCAAATCGAAATCCTCGAAGCCGAACCCGCCGAAGCCACCGGAAAAGCCGCCGGGATTGAAGTTCGGGTCGACGCCCGCGTGTCCGAACTGATCGTACTTTCTGCGCTTGTTTTCGTCGGAAAGCACTTCATAGGCTTCGTTTATTTCCTTAAAGCGCGCCTCGGCAGCCTTGTCACCCGGGTTTAAATCCGGATGGTTAGCCTTGGCAAGCTTTCTGTATGCTTTTTTTATTTCATCAACCGAGGCGCTTTTCGATACGCCGAGCACCTCGTAATAGTCCCGCTTTTCGGCCATTTGTCCAACTCCTTTTTGGAGATTGTTTTATATATGTATGGTTATAGAACTCACTTCACGAAACCGCGCTACGCCGTTTCGTCAAATCAATTCTATTATCAGATATTCTTCCGTGGCGCGTTCGCGCCACGGAAGAATAATCTCAAATACCTTAATCAACTTGTGTATAGTCCGCGTCGACGACGTTTTCGTCGGGTCCGGCGCCGTCTCCCGCGTCTCCTTGCTGCGCCGCGCCCTGGGCCGCCGCGTCCTTGTAAAGCTTTTCGGATATCGAATAGAACGCCTTTGTCAATGCGTCCGTCTGCTCCTTAATCGCGTTAATGTCCGAACCCTTGAGCAGCTCCTTGAGCTTTTCGATTTCGTCCCTGACGGGCTTCTTTTCGTCCTCGGAAATCTTATCGCCGAGGTCATTAAGGGCCTTTTCGGTCTGATATACAATCTGGTCCGCGTTATTTCTCGCGTCAACCTCTTCACGGCGTTTCTTGTCCTCCGCCGCGAACTGCTCGGCTTCTTTTACGGCCTTATCAACCTCATCCTTGTTAAGATTCGTGGAGGCCGTAATCGTTATTTTCTGCTCCTTGCCCGTGCCGATGTCCTTTGCGGAGACATTGACGATACCGTTTGCGTCGATATCGAACGTTACCTCGATTTGCGGCACGCCGCGCGGCGCCGCGGGTATCCCGTCAAGGTGGAACCTGCCGAGGGTCTTGTTATACGCGGCCATTTCGCGCTCGCCCTGCAGCACGTGTACCTCCACCGAGGTCTGACCGTCCGCCGCGGTCGAAAAAATCTGGCTTTTTTTGGTCGGGATTGTGGTGTTTCTCTCAATCAGCTTGGTGAACACGCCGCCCAAAGTTTCGATACCGAGCGACAGGGGAGTTACGTCAAGCAGCAGCAGGTCCTTGACCTCGCCGGACAAAACACCCGCCTGAATAGCCGCGCCGATCGCGACGCACTCGTCCGGGTTGATGCCTTTAAACGGCTCCTTGCCCGTGAAGCCTTTGACGGCGTCCTGCACCGCCGGGATACGCGTTGAGCCGCCCACAAGCAGCACCTTGGAGAGGTCCGAGGGATTAAGCCCCGCGTCGGACATTGCCTGGCGCACGGGACCCATAGTGTTTTCCACGAGGTCGGACGTCAGTTCGTTGAATTTGGCGCGGGTTAATGTAAGCTCCAAATGCTTCGGACCCGTGGCGTCGGCTGTGATGTAAGGCAGGCTGATGTTCGTAGAGGTTACGCCGGAAAGCTCGATTTTCGCTTTTTCGGCCGCCTCGCGCAGACGCTGCATCGCCATTTTATCGTTTTTTAAGTCAACACCGTTTTCCTTCCTGAATTCGTCTGTTATCCAGTTCATGACGCGCTCGTCGAAGTCGTCGCCGCCGAGGCGGTTGTTGCCCGCGGTGGCAAGAACCTCAAACACGCCGTCGCCGATTTCAAGTATGGAAACGTCAAACGTGCCGCCGCCTAAGTCGTAAATCATTATTTTCTGGTCGGTTTCCTTGTCAAGACCGTAAGCCAAAGCCGCCGCGGTGGGCTCGTTGATGATTCTCAACACCTCAAGGCCCGCGATTTTACCCGCGTCCTTCGTGGCCTGACGCTGGCTGTCGGTAAAATACGCCGGAACGGTGATGACCGCCTGCGTAATCTTTGTACCCAGATAGCTTTCGGCGTCCGCCTTGAGCTTCTGGAGAATCATGGCGGAAATC
This sequence comes from Clostridiales bacterium, assembly GCA_012515925.1. Taxonomy (GTDB): domain Bacteria; phylum Bacillota; class Clostridia; order Oscillospirales; family JAAYXM01; genus JAAYXM01. The sequence goes on along the minus strand of JAAYXM010000136.1, from coordinate 1,188 downwards.
TCCTGGGGCGAGTAGTTTTTACCGTCTATAGCAACCTTGTAATTACTTCCCATTTCACGTTTGATTGATGTAATCGTCCTGTCCGGGTTCGTGACAGCCTGCCTTTTCGCGACCTGTCCGACCATGCGCTCGCCGTCTTTCGAAAACGCGACGACGGACGGTGTGGTGCGCGCGCCTTCGGCGTTAACCAATACCGTGGGCTCGCCGCCTTCCATTATCGCAACGCAGGAGTTTGTCGTACCCAAATCAATACCTATTATTTTTGACATAGTAAATTACCTCCGTTTATCATTATATTCAAAACAGTAAAATCAGTTTGCGACCTTGACTATCGCGTGGCGTATAACCTTGTCTTCTGTTTTAAAGCCTTTTTTAAGGACCTCGACGACAATGCTTTCGCCGACGGTCTCGTCTTCCACGTGCATAACCGCGTCGTGGAAATTGGGGTCGAATTTCTCGCCCTTCGGGTCTATTTCCGAGATTCCGAGCCTTGCGAGTTTATCGCAGAACCCCCCGAATATCATCTCTATTCCCTTTTTATACGCGTCATCCGTAGTCGGGTTGTCAAGAGCTAAAATCAGGTTGTCATAAACCGAAAGAAACTCATTAACCGTATGTGCTACCGCGTCCTTAAACGCAGATTCTCGCTCCCGTGTCATGCGTTTGCGGTAATTGTCAAATTCCGCGGCAAGCCTTAAGTACCTGTCCTTATATTCATCGAGCTCGGCCGCGAGGGAATCAAGCTCGTGTTTCGGTACGGTTTCCGCGGCTTCGTCACCGCGGCAATCCTCAGCCGAAACGGGTGCCCCGTTATGCTCCTCCGCCGCTTCCGCCGCGGAGGACAAATCACCAATGTCAGTATTCCCGTTTTTCCTGATATTGTCCGCCATAGCTGCCTCCTGAAACTATTTTTCGTTTTTATTCCTCATCGGTGCCGTTAAAATAAATCTCCCGCAACAGCTTGTTCAACCCGTCGATAAAATAGCTTAAGTTAGCCGCGACCTTAGCGTAATCCATTCTCGTGGGGCCGACAACGCCGATAATTCCGCTGAATTTGCCGCCCATTCCGTATGTCCCGAAAATAACGCTCGTGTCCTTAAGCGGTTCATCCTGGTTTTCCGCGCCGATGGCGATATGGAGATCTCCCTGTTTGTCATTGCTTTTTATCCGGGCAACCGGTCTGAATCT
>JAAYXM010000135.1 GCA_012515925.1 Clostridiales bacterium | reverse complement strand
GTCGAGATGCACAAGACCGCCGAGCGCCGAGGTGTAATGGTCCATCATTCCGCCGGGGTTATTGAATTCACAAACCTCGGCAAGGTACGCAAGATACGCGATCCTGTAGGGATTTTTCGCGTCCTCATGACCTATTGCCTCAAGCAGCGCCTTAATCAGCTCCTCTTGCTTAAATCTATGTGCCGGCAAGGTTAAAACGCTTAACAGGCGTATGTCCGCGCCCACATAGCGGGCGGTGTCCGGCTCTTACCGCTTGAAAAACATTATAAACAGGTAAGGTTTTTACCTTACCTGTCTATTCTTCTTTAGCTTCATTAACTTCTTTTCCGCTTTCGCGCTCTTTTTGCTCGGAAACCTCTTTGGAAGCCGATTCGATGACCTGCTTGACCTTGACCTCGTTTGTCGGCACTTCCTCGTTAAACAGCCCGTAGAACACGTCTGCCTCCATGACCTCATGCTTAATCAGGTATTCCGCCACCTCGTGCAGCTTCTCCATGTTCTCGTTCAATATACTCTCGCACCTCGCGTACGCGCTATCAACAATGTTTTTGACCTCGGAGTCGATGACGGCCGCGATATCCTCGGAGAAGTTTCTCCTTGACGCGAAATCCCGCCCTAAAAACACCTCGTCGTGAGGCGACGCGAAGCTAACGGGCCCGAGCCTGTCGCTCATTCCGAATTTCATAACCATATCCCGTGCTATCGCGGTTGCGCGCTCGATATCGTTCGAAGCGCCCGTCGAAATATCGTTTAACACGAGCTTTTCCGCGGCCCGGCCGCCGAGCAGAGACACGATTTCCTCGAACATCGCGGTTTTTGATTTCGTGTAGGTATCCTCGCGGGGGATGGACATCGTAAAGCCGCCCGCCATGCCGCGCGGGATAATCGAAATCTGGTGAACCGGGTCCTGAGTTTCGAGAAACTTAGCGGCAATAGCGTGCCCCGCCTCATGATACGCGGTAAGCCGGTTTTCCTTTTCCGAACGCACTCTGCCCTTTTTCTCGGGACCCATCAGAACCTTAATCATCGATTTTTCGATATCGCTCATTGATATTTCCTTGTTGCCCGCGCGCGCGGCCAGAAGCGCCGCCTCGTTAAGCAGGTTTTCAAGGTCCGCGGGCGTAAAACCGCTCGTGGTCTTGGCGACAACCGCCAAATCCACGTCCTTGCCGAGTCTTTTGGCGCTCGCGTGTATTTTCAATACCGCTTCCCTGCCGCGGATATCCGGAAGCCCCACATAAACGCGCCTGTCGAAGCGGCCGGGGCGCATAAGAGCAGGGTCTAAGATATCCGGCCTGTTTGTGGCCGCGATTATAATAACCCCCTCGTTGTTTCCGAACCCGTCCATCTCGACGAGAAGCTGGTTTAATGTCTGCTCACGCTCGTCATGTCCGCCGCCGTAGCCCGCGCCGCGATGCCTGCCGACCGCGTCGATTTCGTCTATGAATATAATCGAGGGCGCGGTCTTTTTAGCCTGCTCGAACAAATCGCGCACGCGTGACGCGCCGACACCCACATAAAGCTCAACAAAGTCCGAGCCCGATATGGACAGAAACGGAACGCCCGCCTCTCCCGCAACGGCTTTTGCAATATAGGTTTTACCCGTGCCCGGAGGGCCGACAAGCAAAACGCCCTTTGGTATTCTCGCGCCGATATCCATAAACTTTTTAGGGCTTTTAAGAAACTCGACAATCTCGGCAAGCTCCGCTTTTTCCTCATCCGCCCCCGCGACATCGGCAAACGTAACCTTTTTCTTCTCATCCGTGCCGAGCTTGGTCCTGGCCTTGCCGAAGCGCATTGTCCTGTTTACGCCGCCTTCGGCTTTGGTATACATGAAATACCACATAAAGCCGACGGCCACGAAAATCAGTACATACGGCAGTATGACCATCCACCACGGAGTACCCTGCTCGGGGATACGGTCATCTTCCTCTATGATTCCTTTGCTGCGCTGTTCCTTAAGCAGCTCGCCCAAATCTATCCTGAAATCGGCGCGAATCTGCGGGTCCCTCAAATCAAAGGTTTTCGTCCCGCCGTCTCTGAGCGCGATACGCAAAATCCCGCCGTCGATAACGTAGCTTTTGACCTCCTGCCTCTCGAAATGCCGGACTATTTCGGCATACGTCGGCTCGTCAGGCTGTTCGCTCTCCCATAAAAACGTGGCAAGCGTAACCAAAACCATGATTATTACAAAAAACAGCGCAACATCGCGCAACCCGTTTTTCTTCAAGTAATGTCACATCCTTTTTATATATAGGGCGCTATCCTGAATAAACATCCTTTTTTAAAACCCCGACAAACCGCAGATTCCTGTACTTTTCGGCGTAGTCGAGACCGTAGCCGACAACAAACTCGTTCGGGATTTCAAATCCGATTATATCCGCTTTTATTTCCTGTTCGCGGCGCTCCGGTTTGTCAAGCAGCGTACACAGCTTTAAAGAAGCGGGCTTTTCGGCCGAGATGATGTCCATGATATGCTTAAGGGTCCTCCCCGTGTCGAGAATATCCTCGGCTATTATCACATGCCTGCCCGCAACCTTGAAATCAATATCGTTTTTAATTATCAGATCACCGGAAACGGTGGATTTCCCGTACGACGAGGCGCAGATAAACTCGACGGTACACGGGAAATCAAGTTCGCGTACCAGATCCGCCGCGAAAATAAACGAGCCCTTCAATATACATAATATAAGCGGATTCTTATGCTCGTATTCTTTTTTGAGTTCTTCCGCAATAGATTTAATCCTTTCGGAAATCTGTTCCCCTGTCAACAGCACACGTTCAATATCCCTCAGCATTGCATTCTCCATTCCCCGATATCCCGGCTTTAATTTT
>JAAYXM010000134.1 GCA_012515925.1 Clostridiales bacterium | reverse complement strand
TGTAACAGCAGCGTAGATAAACGCTGTACCGACCGCCTTTCCGGTAATAACGCCTGTTGAAGAAACCTCCGCGACATCGGAATTTGAACTTCCGTAACTAACCGTCCACCCGGCCGGAGCCGCCGTGTCGGTACTCGTCATCGGGCTGACGGAAGCGTTCGCTGTCTCGTCAACATATATTTCGTCCTTATCGATGCTGAAGCCCGAGGTGCCAAACCCCGTTTGCCCGCTTATCTCCAATTTCCTCGGATACATTACATATCCTGTCGAGCTTGATCGTTTTCCGGCGTTTTTGAAAATCAGCAGATAATCGCCGTCGCATGCCTCCCAGTCCGAAGAAGCAGCCGCAAACTCGCCGAAATCGGTACTGGTCTGATATAACGCACTACTGTAGTACATATCTACCCTACCGGCTTTCGTAAGCGGATTTATAACGCTTACAATATCGGACAGAGCCGCCTGCGTCATCGGCGCTACATAAATATCCGTGATTCCGTTGAAGGAAATACCGTAGTAAATTAAGGTCATCCTGTATTTTCCGGGCGCAGGCACTTTTATTTTAAGTGCAATCCATTCGTTCGGTGTTGCGCCTTGTGACGCATACGCCCCGTTGCCTATCTGCATAGCCATAGTAGATAAATTCGCGCCAAATAAGCTTCCGCCGCCCGCGCTCGGGCCGGGAGGCATCGAGTCCGCGATATACGCCCACGGGCGAAGTATCTGACCGTCCGAATAAGTGTATTCCGTATACGGTTCCAGACGCCCGTCCGTCTTGCCCTCGTCCCCGGCGTAAATATCGTTTTTGAACCAATATTCACGCGTTGCCGTCGAGTATTCAATACCGTCAAGCGTAAATTCGCCTATATAGAGCGCGTGCCCGGTCGCGCCCGCTCTTTTGCCCCTTGTCTGGAGAATAAGAAGAAATTCGCCGTTTCCCGCCGCGTAATCCTGCGCGGTTATTGTGACATACCCGACCTCCGCCGTATAGTAAAAGTTCACCGTATCGTGATAAAAATCGACCGTACCGATTTTCGTGTCGGGGTTGATAACGCTTGGAATATCGGACTGCGCCGCTACGGTAAGCGGGGCTATATGCACGTCCGCTATTCCGTTGTTCCTCATTCCGTAAATCTTCACAAAGGCGTTATAGCGCCCCGGGGCCGGAACCTTTATTTTCAGCGCTACCCAGTCGCCGTCATAAGCCCCGAAGGCCTCTCTGCCGATTTGCATACCGGCCGCATTGATAGATACGCCGGATAAGCCGCTTCCGCCCGAACTCGGGCCGGCCGGCATCGAGTCCGCCACATAAGCCCACGGACGATCCGCGGTGTAGTCATTAAACGGTGCGATTCGCGCGTCAGAAAAGCCGGTATCTCCCGCGTACACGTCATTTTTTAAGTAGTACGTGATCTTCTCTCCGGACATATCCGTATCGTCGGCCAGTGCCAGCTGCGCCGTAACGGGCACCAGAGAAATAAGCAGCGCAACCGTTACAATAAATGAGTATACCCTTGCCATGTTTGCTTTGCCGTAAACTCTCATTTTGTTTGACTCCTCCTTATTATTATGATTGGTTTTAACTGACATTTGTTTACAAAATACCTCCTCTCGTGATTATAGCAGCAATACTTATAAACATAGGTTATATGCTTTCGGGCATTCTGTCACAGATGGCCCGGTTCGCTTATATATATTAATATCTATCGTAATTATAGCAAATCATATTAAAAAAAACATTGTACCGTTATGCCATTTTTATAACAAAAATATAACGGCTGACTATAGCATTAGTTTTCGCTTGTATTCCTGCCCATTCGGGCGAGAAAATAAAACAGAGCAAAAAATAAATCCTCACGATTTATTGTTTTTTCGTGAATATGTGATAGAATAATTATCGGCAGGTATTCCTGTTCTTGTATTGTATCCTCAAAAGGAGGTGCCGCGGCTTGACATCGCAATATAAGTTCTTATTTAACAAATTCGCGGATAAAAGTATACCGAAGCATTTTTCGAATCAGTTCAAAGTCCAGAAAGGAACATCAAAGTCATTGCAAGCAGCGCATCAGCATGACTTTATTCA
>JAAYXM010000133.1 GCA_012515925.1 Clostridiales bacterium | reverse complement strand
GAATAACCCGCATATCATGTTGATGAAGGGAGTTTAACTCATGACAGGCTTGCTTATTGTATTCAGATCTATTACCTTTGCCCAGAGATTCAAGAAGATAATCGAGCGCAAGGGAATAACCGCAACGATTACGCGGCCGGATATCGAAACCACCGGGCTAAGCTGCAGTTATGCCGTTAAAATATCCGCAACATATCTGCCTGTTGCCATTGAAGAGCTTGACAGATACGGACTTTATCCCGCGAAGCTTTTCATCGTAAAAAACGGAGGTTTTAGGGAGCTGATGATTTGATTTACCTTGATAATGCCGCTACAACACTTAAAAAGCCCGAAGGTGTGGCAATCGCGATGACGGATGCGCTTAAAAACATGGCAAACCCGGGAAGGGGAGGGCATAGCAGCGCTATGGCTTCCGCCGACAAGGTCTTTGAGGTTCGGGAAAAAGCCGCAAATCTCTTTGATGTCGATAATCCGGAAAACATTGTGTTTACGTTAAACGCCACGCACGCGCTTAACATCGCGATAAAAGGCATGCTGAAAAGCGGCGGTCACGCGGTGGTTTCGGGATATGAGCATAACGCGGTTTTAAGACCGCTTCACGGAATGAAGGAGTATGGCGCAAGCTATACAATCGCGAAATCCGCGTTGTTCGAGCCGGAGGACGCGATAAACGCGTTTGAGCGCGCAATAAAAAAGGACACCGTATGCGTGATATGCACGCAGGTTTCCAATGTTTTCGGGTATATCCTGCCGCTTGAGGAATTGGACGCTCTATGTTTTGAAAAGGGAATACCGCTGATAGTAGACGCCTCCCAGGGCGCCGGCTGCTTAAGGCTTTCCATGCGTGAATTAAAAGCCGCCGAGTTCATCTGCGCGCCCGGTCATAAGGGACTGTACGGCCCGCAGGGTACAGGTCTTTTAATATGCAGAAACAGCGTAAAAATCCCGCCGCTTATCGAGGGCGGAACCGGCAGCAACTCCTCAGATATAAGCCAGCCGGATTTTCTGCCAGACAGGTTTGAAAGCGGTACGCTGAACACGCCGGGAATAGCCGGTCTCGGCGCCGGAATAGACTTTATCGCCGGTCTTGGCACTGATAAGATTATTTCACACGAGCGAGAGCTTATTTCGTATGCCGCGGAGCAGCTTAACAGTATAAGCGGCGCAAAGTGTTATATGTCAAGTAATATGGCTTTACAGGCCGGTGTTTTATCCTTTACGATTTACGGTGAAAGCCCTGACGAAATCGCTCGAATACTGGGCGAGAACGACATAGCTGTAAGAAGCGGGCTGCACTGCGCCGGGGCTGCCCATGAAACCGCGGGTACAAAGGGCGGAACTGTCAGAATAAGCGTTAGTATCTTCAACGAAAAGACCGATATCGACGCGCTTGTCGACGCGCTTTCTGACCGTCACGCGGTAAAATAAGGCAAGAATATCTTAACGCGCCCGAAAAGATATAGCCTTATTAAAAAAAACTGCAGAGCCTTATTCAAAAAAAACCGAAAAAGTATTTTCAATAAGTATAAAAATATGTTATTATATTGTAAAGAAAAAAAACAGTGACGGAAAAACAAGGGTGCGTTTAATGAATATTATCGATTATATAATTAAATATCTTTCGATGTTTTCGCTGTTTGACGCTGTCGATATCGCAATCGTCGCGTTTTTAACCTATAAACTGATAAAAATCATCAGCCGCACCAATGCCGGACAGGTTGT
>JAAYXM010000132.1 GCA_012515925.1 Clostridiales bacterium | reverse complement strand
TTGCATGAAATCATGGCAGACTTTTTGTTTTTCATCCAGCCGCCGTAAAAATCCTCCCCGCCGTGGGCAAGCGTCATAACAAACGCGGACATGCTCTCCCACGCGCTGTCACACAAGCCTTCGGGCTTTTTCCACCCGTTGGCTGTAAAAACCTGCCCGACCTTTAAATCGCAGGCATGCTGAATCGGGTTTTCGTATTTCTCAATTAAATCCCGATACACGGTTTGTTTCATCACGGTTATTCTAACTTTTTTCATATTAATCTCCCCGAACTTCTTATTTTCCAGATTATAACACGCAAACAGGCATATCGCAACTTTGTTAATATTCTAATGGATAAGCAAAAGTGAACTGGCAATTTACAGCCCTATCTTTCACCGAAAAAGACGGCTCGATTAAGGTTTCCTCAGACCAGCTTGATTTGGTCGAAAACGCCCCAACCGAATATGAAGCATGAATGAAGCTCGGTAAAAGTATTTTGGAATATGCCAGGGAGTTTAACGTCGATTTCGAATTCCGGGGCGGGGCTCCCAACAGAAAAAAACACATTCCGTATGTTTTAAAAGCTCTTAATATCAATGACGTAGAAATAATAGGAGACTTAATTATTATCAATAAGGTTAGTAAATCACAGGTGATTGAATGATACGGGACAGGCTTATTTCAATGGCGGAAGAAGAATACAGGCGGTTTTCAAGCTCGCTTATACCCGACTGCGGACATATGCTCGGCGTTCGCCTGCCGAAGCTTCGGGCGCTCGCGCGGGAAATCGCGCGCGGAGACTGGCGGGCGTACCTGAATAATCCGAATCTCGAATACTTCGAGGAAATAATGCTTGCCGGAATGGTAATAGGCTATGTAAAAACGGACTTAAGCGAGGTGCTTACGTATACCGAAAGCTTTATACCGCATATTGATAACTGGTCGGTTTGCGACAGCTTTTGCTGCGGGCTTAAAATAACGAAAAAATACCCGTCGGAGATGTTCTCGTTTATATTGCGCTATATCGAATCGGATAAGGAATTTGAGGCAAGGTTCGCGGTTGTCATGCTGCTCGATTACTATGTAAACGACGAATACATCAAAAGAGTATTCGATTGTTTAGACAGGGTAAAGCTTGACGGGTACTACGTAAAAACCGCCGTGGCATGGCTGCTATCCGTCTGCTATATTGATTTTCCGGATTTGACGACGGAGTATCTCAATAACAATATTTCAGACGATTTTACATACAACAAAACGCTTTCAAAAATAATCGAATCCCGCAGGATAAGCGCCGGTGAGCGGGACAGAATAAGACGCATGAAACGAAAATAAAAGTATCCTTCTTCCCCTTTGGGGGAAGGAGGATTTCCAAAAAACCTATTTCGTAAAATAGTCTATTGTATTTTAAATCTTATGTGGTAAAATACCCGTATGTGAGAATCACAAATAAAATAAACGGAGGCTTTCGCTAATGTTTCGTATCGGTATCATCGGCTCCGACAACAGTCATGCCGACGCTTTCTCCAAACTTATCAATTTAAAAAACCCTAAAACCGGTGAATTCGATTACCCGGATTGTAAGGTCACGGGCATCTTCGGGCTTGAAAAGGAAAGAACGGAGGAGGTCGCCAAAAACGGGGAAATCGAGTTTATCGCAAGTACGCCGGAGGAGCTTGTCGGCAGGGTTGACGCGGTTATGATTGTATTCCGCCACGGCGATTTGCACGCCAAATACGCCATGCCGTTTATAAAGCTCGGTATTCCGGTCTGGCTCGACAAGCCGTTCACGATAAAAAACAGCGATGCCGGGGATTTGATTGACGCCGCCAAACGCCATAACACAATACTGACCGGCGGCTCGACATGCAAATTCGCCTATGACATCCTTATGCTGAAAAATCTGGTTGAAAACGGCGGCGGGCGGTTAGGCAATATTAAATCCGCTATGCTGAACTTCCCGGCCACGCTCGAAAACGATTACGGCGGGATATACTTCTACGGCGCGCATCTGACGGAGATGTGCTGCGCGGTTTTCGGCTACGATATGAAATCCGTCATCGCGCACAGGCTTAACAAGGATGTGCTCGCGATCGTGAAATACGACAAATACCAGGTCGCGCTTTCATTTATCGACGGTTCGTCGCGAAACTGCGCTTATGTAGTCGGCGACAAGGACGTTATCCTCCGCGACCTTGATATTTCGCTTGTATACAGGCACGGGCTCGATGAATTCATTAAGACGCTTCGCACGGGCAAAATCCCGGTCAGCCACGAAAAACTCTATGCCACGGTCGAGCTGCTTAACGCCATCAAGGAATCCTATGAATCGGGCAGGGAAATCAGCTTAAAAGGCATGTAAGGGGCGATTAAAGTGATTATAGACGTTCACAACCACCCGGACTGGTGCGGTCATAACCTTGAAAAATATATTGAAAACATGGACATGTACGGAATAGACAAAACCTGGCTTTTATCATGGGAAGCGCCTCATGACGAGTACGACCCGCATTATCTGAGTAAATGCCCGCCAATTATAAGCGCGCCGTGGGGGCCTATTCCGTTCGAACGCTGTATTTCTTATATGGAGCGCGCGCCCGAACGGTTTATTCTCGGCTACG
>JAAYXM010000131.1 GCA_012515925.1 Clostridiales bacterium | reverse complement strand
TGCCGGACTTTCCGCCTCAACCGTAAATCTGATTTCAGACCCGACGTCTACTGTTTTCCTGCCTATTTTCTTGAATACCGGCGATGTGTCATATACCGCGGGAAGCGGTATGCGGAAGCTTTGTCCGGATTCGATATTGTAAACAAATTTGGATGCCAATGAGTCTTTGTTCTTGTATGCGCGTATCGGCGATACATCTCCGATATCAATCACTATGCCGTCACCGGTCTCTTTCGCGCCGACAATCTCATACGCGCCGTTTTCCGGACTTGATTCGTTATCAACATAGATAAATCTGCCGGGCAGCTTACTTAAATCAATTTCCCCGTCGGGCTGAATCGTAATGGAGTTATTCATCGACAGCTCACGGGTGAAATCCAGAACCTGTCCGGTGTACGCCGGAGTAAGCCCGCTAAAACCGCCTATCTTATTGCCGTCGTTTATATAAGAGTAGACAGGTTCGCCGTCATACAGCGTATACACGCCGACAAAGCCTTTGAAGCCGAACTTATTGTCGACAAGATATTCGACCGTATTGTTGCTGGCATACACAATATAATCCACACGGCCGTTTTTATGAGTAACCTTGACCGCGCGAGCCGTGTCCTTATCGCCCGGCACACCGGATTCCACATTCATATCCACCGCCGACATATCGGCTAAATACCTTTCACCCCGGTACGGTTCAAAGACCGTGGTAAACAATGTATCGAGATTGCCGGAACCGGTATTGCGCACGAGTACATACTCTAAATGGTCTATCCATTTTCTGTTGGCCTTCGGAGGATATCCCGTGGCAATCGCGACCTCGGAGAGTGGGTTATCGTTTAGCATAGTCATACGCAGGTGCAGGTCGCGGGTCAGATGCGCGGGCAGTAATTTTCTAAAATCCGTCACTTTAAAATCAATCGAAAACTTCGGAGCGGGAGCCGTGTCGCGACGCACGTTTTCAAGCCATGTGCTGCCCGGCGGATACAGGAGATAATCCTTGGAGTATGAATTAGGATTCGTCTTGGGGTCCTGCCCGAACGGGACATCCGGTCCCGCGTAAGTGCCGCCGTTCTGAGCGGTAAGCCCATCCAGCCCTTCGGTTTTATCAATTTCGCCTGACTGTGAGTGGAAGCTGTAGACATGGTCATTACCGCCGCGGACACGGAAGAAATCCACGCCATAGCTTACCTCGTCGGAGACCTTGACCATGACCACTGTCCTTCGGTAAATATCCGTATAACTGTACACCTGAGACGCGTCCGCGTCCATGACCTTAACCCGCCCGGAATCATCGAAGTGCAGCGGCGTGCTGCTGTATGCTATCGGGGTCTGAGACTTACCGTTCACCATAACCGTGTTGTGCGAAAGTGACGCATCGACCCACTGAATCCTGTTTGGATCTGTTCCCGCGTACTCGGGATAGCCCAGATCCGGGGCCATATTAAGGCCATAGGCATCAATTCCGAGATTCAGCGCGTCATCATGCCCGTGATACGAGCCGGTTCCGAAATACATCCAGAAATCCCGAAGAGTATTAACCTCCTGGCTTCCTGTGGATTTATACTTCTTACCGTCACGCAGCACGGCAAACCCATAACCGGCCAGCATATCGCTCCTTGGCGAAAAAGTACCGTACTTATCAATGACATCGAGTATATCCTGTTGAATTCGCTCGGGGTCCTTTTCCATAATCCCCAGATGAATACCTTCAACAGAATCGCCGTTGCCATGATAGAGAATCTGCGCGAGCTCCGGATTCCCAAGTCTCGCAAATCCCTTGACATAAGTATCAAATAGATCGTTTACCGATATTTTACCCCCCGCGGTTCCGGAATGGTCTCCGATCTGAGCGGTATAGTAACCCGCTAACGTAAGAGGGATGTGGGAGGTGAACATCTTGGTAAATTTAGGATTATTATAAAGATCCCAGTTAGTATACTTGTCATAATCATGCAGCAGCTCCGCAATCTCCATCAGGGATTCAAGCCATATGGTGTTATAACCCGGAGAACTCTCGTTACCCATACCGTCGCGGGTTACTTTATTAATCAGAGTATGCATTACGTCTCCGCCGGTAGACAGCGACGATGGGTCCGGCTTGCCGGTTGTCGTAGCCTCACCCGGATGCATAACCCAATTCAGCCATTCTCCCGTTTCGGGCGAGGAGTCCAAAGCAACCGCGGCCAAGGTCAGAGACAATTGCCTCATGCCGAAGTTGCCGACGAGATTGCTCTCGAGGCAGGCCTTATAAATCTCGCGCAGGATATTATCCTCCACGTTAAAGCGCAAAGCGTACGCGGAATCCTTAGGATTCTCTATCCCATACCGCTCTGCCTTATTCCTTAAGAAGCTTATAACCTGCGGATCATCATAAACGGGGTAAAACGCGTCGTACGCTTTCGCAAATATCTGTACTAAGTTATTCTCCCATGTATTATACAGATTCTTTCCGCGATATGTATGCGGTAGGTAATCCTGCCACATGCACCAGTCAAAATCGGGATAAAAATCAGCCACGCGATCCAATAAAATCGCGCCCGTACGGCCGTACCTTGCCTCGCCGGTGTATACATAAGCGAGCGATAAGCTGTTAAGCGCCCTTGGAATCAAACCATAACCCCCGATAACTCCGTATAGACCTTCGTGAATATAGTAGGCAATGTGGTTATGGCGCTCAACAACACCGTTTGAATAGGTATTACCCGGATAATATCCGAACCCGTCATCAACGCCCCAGCCGGTAACTCCCAGTTTTGTATCCATTTCCGGATATAGATCATTCGTTAGGAGACTCCTGTCTGCGAGATCCGGCTTAAAGACACCGTGCTCATCCAGACCGGATTTATAATATTTTCCGAAATCGTTGGACGGAAACCTGCGTTTGCATTCCGGGCATTGGATTTTCCACGGGTTGCTCAAAGCATTGTACAGATACGGATAGTTTCCGTATTTAGCCGAGATGTTGAATTTACAATAGCGGCACAGACCCTGCTCCGGGTCCAAAGCCTCGCCGTTATGATAGAAACGAGGCAGCCCCTCCGCCACTACGTTGTTCCATAGCGTCTCCGCGTTGTCCACGTATTTATCGGCATCTCTTACGACGGCATCCACCTCGGACTTAGCCCAGGCGTACTTCTTCACATTTTCCTGTACATTCGCGCGTTTTTCCGGTGTATATATGGTGCTTCTTGTCTTTGTTCTGATTTCGACAGGTACGGTAACCACCGGTGTTTCCCATGTCCGCCCGCGGTAATTCGCAATACCTTTTATTCTTACAAATCCTTCTTTGACGCCCGTAATCAGCCCGTTCCCATCGACCGTCGCCGCGCCCTCAGGTTCGGCGGATACTATTATATAAGACATCGCGGACTGCGGAACGGGTATCGTATTCCCGCTTGCGACAGCGGCGCTCTGTTTAAGCTGAGCCTTGCCTCTTACGGGAACAAAAGGCGGGGCGTTGAGTTCAACGGATAATACATCTGAAAAATCCGTCACATACAGATTCAGACTTCCGACAATCGAGACACCATCCAGGAATACGGACACATCTATTTCGGCGATACCAATCTTTTTTGCCGTCACAATGCCGTTTTCGTCAACCGAAATTATTTCGGGTGTTCGGTTTATAATTTCGGGTACGATTCCTTCATCCTCAAGGTCGATTTCGGGTCCGCCCACCGAGTATGCCCGGTATTTTATTTTAGCTGTGGCTCCCGGCTCTATCTCGGAAACTCCGCTTTCCGTTGAGACGGTTATAGACGCGAGTTCTCCGGGGGTAACTCCGTCGAACGTCAGGGAGGTGATGTACATCGCGCATCCGGTAGCGTCAGGGTTCTTGCCGGCCTGCTTAAAAATCAGCAGATAATCCCCATCGACCGGAAAAACAACATTACCCAGCACAGATTTATAGTAAAAGACTTCATTTATATTATAACCGTCAAACCTGCCAACCTTTGTCTCTTCGTTGATGGAACCCGCGATATCCGATAAATCAACCCGGCTTAACGGGAGTATGTGAACGTCCACTATACCGTTATTTTTCATGCCGACGTACTCTACGGTCGCCTCATATCTGCCGGTCCGGGGCGCCTTGAACTTCAATGCTATCCAATCATTCTGGACTGAGGTGGAATACGCTGACCTCCCGGCCTGCATGCCAACGGCAAGTATATTTGCGCCAAACAGATTACCGCCGGCCCTGCTTGGCCCCGCCGGCATTGAGTCTGCCACATGTGCCCAGGGTCTGTGTTCGGTATAGTCGGTATAAGGGGAAAGACGGGCGTCGGTATCATTTTGCGTGTCGCCCTGATAGAAGCTGTTCTTGAAGCTGTATGTCTCTATATATCCCGAATATATCGGCGCCTTCGCCGCGGAAATCTGAATTGTACTGTATAGTGACACACCCCCCATTGACGCGCCGCCCTTAACCTGCCCTTCTCCCGGAGCAAGCGCTGTGAGCATTCCCGTCCCGTCTACCGAAAAAATGTTCGGTGAAAGGCTTTCCGCGTTCATGGTTATAGAACGCCCGAGCAACGAAACCGAGGGCGGCGTGCCGGTAATCAAGCTGCCGTCACTAAGATGCGCGGTCACAGAAAGCGGAGCCGACTGTCCGACTAACAGACCTGGTTTCGCGCAATCAACGGATACACTTTGGAGCACCGCGTCCTGAGCCGTACCGTCTAAGATAATCGATGACACAAAGATTTGTTTGTCGCCCGCGGAGACGGACTCAAAGGTAATAACATACTCTCCCGGAACCTCGACATCAACTTCACCGAGCTGCGCGATCGCGTCAGACACATAC
>JAAYXM010000130.1 GCA_012515925.1 Clostridiales bacterium | reverse complement strand
CCTGCGCGCTGGGGCTTGCCACACCCACCGCGATAATACCCGCTGTTTTATTGTTAATCGCGATATACATCGGCGTTTTGCCGTCGCCCGCGAGGCTTCCGGCTCCCGCCTCAAGCTCACCGAGCGGGATGTTCTGTTCGTCCATGAGCTTTTTGTTGCCAATTAACGTGAAGACACCGTCAATTTCCGCACTAATGCCATAGCCCGGAATCGCGGTAAACCCGGTAACGTTCAGGAATTCAAGGTTTTCCTTCTTCGCATATCTGACAATCGCTTCGCCCAGCGGGTGCTCGGACGCTTTTTCACCTGACGCCGCTATCTGAAGCAGGCGGCTTTTCGTTATATCCGGCGCGGTGATAATATCTGTTACCTCCGGCTTGCCCTCCGTAATCGTTCCCGTTTTATCAAAAACTATCGTATTAATTTTATGCGCGGTTTCAAGCGCTTCCCCGCTTTTAATCAGAATACCGTTTTCCGCGCCCTTTCCGGTGCCGACCATTATCGCGGTGGGTGTGGCAAGCCCCAGCGCGCAGGGGCAGGCGATAACCAGAACGGATATGAATATCGTCAAAGCGAATATCAGAGACTCCCCGGCTATAAGCCACGCCGAAAACGCGGCAACCGCGACGGCAGCGACCACGGGTACGAAATACCCGGATACGATATCCGCGGTTTGCGCGATTGGCGCCTTCGAGCTCTGCGCGTCTTCGACAAGCCTGATGATTTGCGCGAGCGCGGTATCGCCGCCGACCTGCGTTGCCTTAAACTTAATCGTGCCGTTCTTGTTTATGCTTGCGGCAAACATTATGTTGACTTTTTTCGTGCTCATATAGATAAATTGTTGACGCATCAGCTGTAAATATGCTAAAGACTCTTTTTGTTTTCAGATTAACTGAAATGTGTTGCGTGCAATAACGCAGCCAATATTTTTTATTATAATAATGATACTTTTTATGTTGTATATATACTTTTCACGGTTTAGAATAAAGGCAACAATATTTTATATAATAAATTAATTCTGCTGTTTTATGTGTTTTCTGTATTCGGAAGGCGAACATCCCTCGAAATACCTGAATGCCCGGGTAAAAACAGCGGTGGATTTAAATCCGACCATAAAGGCGATATTTGTAATATTGATGTTAAAGTCGGCAATCAGGTCTTTTGAGGCGTCTATTCTGAGTTTGTTTAAATAATTATGCGGAGTTGTGCCGAGCCTTTCCTTAAAAAGCCGAAACAGCTGTGCCCTTTGATAGCCCGAGACCTTTATCATCCGCTCTATGGGTATATCGACGGAAAAGTAGGACTTTATAAACTCCAACAGCTTTTCAAAGGAATTGTTCAGTAACGGATAGTTTACAGGGTCCAATAATAATACGGCTCTCTCATCATCAATCGGCATATAAAATGATTTATTAATCAGCGATGTAAGAAGCATTGAAAAGCAACTTAACATATAGTATTCCGAAATCGGGTTGTCAGAGTATTTATACATATGCATTTGACTGATAAGTATTTTTACGAAGGAAAGGTTCGCCGGAAACATCTCATAGGGGAGCTTGAGCAGCTCCTTTTCCAGCGCCGTATTTGAAATGGTAAAGAACAGTATACTGTAGTTTGTGCCTATTTTGTTATAGCAGATGTGTTTAACACCCTTCGGAGCGTAATAAAAATGGTTGGGCTTATACTCAAATTCCTGATTGTCGATGGAGATGCTCCCCATGTTATTGTGCGTGAATATAAGTTGGTGTCTGTCATGATGAATATGGTCAAGCTGGGCTTCAAACTCCGAAGTGGTACGCGGAGTCGTTATTGAGACTTTGTCGATAAACATGCACATCACCTGCATTCGCATTTTAACACAATCCCGGTTAAAACACAAATACGAGTGAAGTCAAAACCCGTAGTCGGTTACAAAATATGTAATTTAACAGGAGGAGAGGACATGAATAAAACACAAGGCTATCGAAAAATCTGCAGAAACATTTCGGCAGCTCTCGTTGTTGCGCTGCTGATAGGGTTTATTCCGGGCTTTAACACAGCGGCCGCGGCGGATACGCTGTCCGGAGAGCTTATCGAGTACGATTTCCGGCTCGGAGCGTATCAGGAGGATGTTATTGCCGGCAGGGGCGAGGATGCGAAGGCGTATACAAATTACGGGGACGAAAGACAATGGGCTTATGTGTCGGACAATCTTGTAAGCGAGCAGACGATACCCATCGGCTTGCTTTCCGATTTCACGCAGGTGTTTTCGGAGAGGGGCGAGTGGTTGGCATATAGGATAACCGTGCCGGCGGACGGACGCTACAGGATGGGCTTAAGCTGTTTGCACCGCAACGCGGCGGCAATAATGGATGTTTTCGCAATAAGGCTTACCCAGGATACGGACACTGACAAAGACAGTATTTCAAGCTATTTGACCTCGGACAATAAATTAGGCACGGTAGACGCATACAGCGACGAGCAGGCCGTCATGAAAAAGCAGCTTGGGGAAAAGGGCTTTGAAGCGGGCGAGTATTTGCTTGTATTTCAGGCGAAAGCCGACAGCCCCTTCGGAAGGCAGTATTTATACCCGGCGGTTTTTACTCTGGATGGGACTTCCCTTTTATCCGTTTCGTTAAATATAGGAAACACCGATATTGATGTGGGGCAGACAACCAGAGCGGCTTGCGTCGCGACCATGAGCGACGGAAGGTCTACCTCCGAAGTTGACACGGTTTTTGCATGCAGCAATCCCGATGTTGCCACGGTTGATGAAAACGGAGTCATACTCGGTCAAAAGGCGGGGAATACAATAATTACCTGCGAGGTTACGGTTTCGGGTGTTACGAAAACCGCTAATGCGGAATTGACGGTAAGTCCCGAAACGCCGTATTCCGGTGTAGTATTAAACTACGAGTTCAAGCTTTCGGCGCAATATGCGGTTGACACCAAGTATTCGGACACGAACGATACATGGAAATATGCCGGGAACTCAGCAGGATGGACACCGTCCGCGGATAACAGAAAGCTTTCGGACTGTGTTCAGTTTAAGTTTGAAGCCGATATGCCGGGAAGCTGGGCAGCCCTTGAGCTTGACATACCCACCGCGGGAAGGTATAGCGCGGTGCTTACTTACCGTACCGCGTCATCCGGGGCCATCGCGGGTACGTATTTTATGCCGGCAACGGGTATTGAAAACGTTGATGCGGGTTTAATTGAAGACAATCTG
>JAAYXM010000016.1 GCA_012515925.1 Clostridiales bacterium | reverse complement strand
CGGTGACCGTCCGCACGGTGACCGTCCGCGTCGTAATGCGGGCGGCAGAGGAAGCGCACCCCGTACGGAAGGAGGAGGCAAATAATGCTTCTGCCAAAGAGAGTCAAATACCGCAGGGTGCAGAGAGGCCGCATGAAGGGCAAGGCAACCCGCGGAAATACGGTAACCTACGGCGAATACGGTTTGGTCGCCGTTGAGCCGGCATGGATAAAGAGCAACCAGATTGAGGCGGCGCGTATCGCCATGACGCGTTATATCAAGCGCGGCGGTCAGGTGTGGATTAAGATATTCCCCGACAAGCCCGTCACTCAAAAGCCCGCCGAAACCCGAATGGGTTCCGGTAAAGGTTCACCCGAATACTGGGTCGCGGTCGTAAAGCCCGGTCGGGTTCTGTTCGAGATTGCCGGCGTTACGGAAGAGCTTGCGCGCGAAGCCTTGCGCCTCGCGGCACACAAACTCCCGTTAAAATGCAAATTTGTCAGGAAAACCGATACTGAAACCGAGACGGGTGGTGATAACTGATGAAGGCAAAAGAGATTCGCGATATGACTATCGGCGAAATGGGACTTAAGCTTGAAGAGCTTAAAAAGGATTTGTTCAATTTGAGGCTCCAGCATGCCACAAACCAGTTGGATAACCCTATAAAGATTGTTGACGTCAAGAGAGACATTGCCCGAATCAAGACTATCATTCGTGAGCGCGAGCTCTCGGAGCAAAACCCTTAAATTCACAAATCCGCTTATAGAGCGCGATAAGGAGGTTTTTAGGCAAGATGAGTGAAAGAGCTTTCCGCAAAACGCGGGTCGGGCGTGTCGTTTCCAACAAGATGGATAAGACGGTAGTCGTCGCCATCGAGGACAGGGTTCGCCATCCGCTTTATAAGAAGATACTCAAGAGAACATCAAAGCTTAAGGCGCATGACGAGAATAACGAATGCGCGATAGGCGACAAGGTTAAGATTATGGAAACGCGCCCGCTTTCCAAGGATAAGAGATGGCGCTTAGTTGAGATAATCGAAAAAGCCCAATAAAAATAGCAAGGAGGCAAAAGCTGTGGTACAGCAGGAAACCGTACTCAAGGTGGCGGACAATACCGGCGCCAAGGAACTTAAATGTATACGCGTCCTCGGCGGCTCCATGCGCAGATACGGGAATATCGGAGATGTAATCGTCGCCTCCGTGCGCAAAGCCAACCCGGGCGGTGTGGTTAAAAAAGGCGAGGTTGTCCGCGCGGTTATTGTCCGTTCGGCCAAAGGCGTTCGCAGAAACGACGGGACCTACGTCCGTTTCGACGATAACGCCGCGGTAATAATCAGGGAGGACAAAAACCCGAGGGGCACCCGCATCTTCGGACCGGTTGCAAGAGAGCTGCGTGAGAAGGATTATATGAAGATTCTTTCGCTTGCGCCGGAAGTCCTTTAATGGAGGATACCTTATATGAACAAGCTTAATATAAAAAAGAATGATACCGTCGTGGTAGTTGCGGGGAAGGACAAAGGCAAAAAGGGGAAGGTTCTGTCCGCCATCCCGTCTAAAAACCGCGTAGTGGTTGAAGGCGTTAACTTTGCCACGGTCCATACAAGCCCTCAGAAAACCGGCGGCAAGGACAGCGGCATTATGCGCCGCGAAGCTTCGCTGCACGTTTCCAACGTAATGCGCGTCTGCCCGAAATGCAACGAGCCTACGCGCGCCGCTCACAGCTTTCTTGAGGACGGGACAAAGGTCCGCGTCTGCAAGAAATGCAACGAGACGATATAAGGAGGAGACTGCACGATGCCAAGACTTAAGGATAAATACAAAAACGAGGTTGCACCGGCCCTCATGAAGAAGTTTGGCTACAAGAGCCCGATGCAAATCCCGAAAATCGAGAAAATCGTTGTCAATGTCGGCTGCGGCGAAGCGCGTGACAACACGAAGGTATTGGATGCCGTTATTGATGACCTCTCGAGAATCACAGGACAAAAGGCAGTTATCACAAGGGCTAAAAAGTCCGTCGCAAACTTCAAGGTTCGCACGGGTATGCCCGTCGGCGCAAAGGTTACGCTGCGCTCCGACCGCATGTGGGAATTTCTTGACAGGCTGCTCAACATCACGCTGCCGCGTGTCCGCGACTTTCGCGGAATCAGCCAGAACGCGTTCGACGGGCGCGGGAATTACGCGCTGGGACTTAAGGAGCAGTTGATTTTCCCGGAAATAGACTACGATAAGATTGATAAAATCCGCGGCATGGATATAGTTATATGCACGACCGCAAAGACGGACGAGGAAGCACGCGAGCTGCTAGAGCTTGTCGGAGCCCCGTTTGCCAAGAGTTAGGAGGGCAGGACTAATGGCTAAAAAAGCAATGATTTTAAAACAGCGGAAACAGCCGAAGTACTCAACCCGTTTTTATAACAGATGCAAGATCTGCGGCAGACCTCATGCCTTTCTCCGCGACTTCGGTATTTGCCGTATCTGCTTTAGAGAACTTGCATACAAGGGACAAATCCCGGGTGTAAAAAAAGCAAGCTGGTAATTTCCTGCCGGTCAGATACAAAAACAATCCGATATCCGGATTTCGATTTGAACTTCTCTAAAGGAGGTAAGACAAATGCATATTACAGATCCTATTGCAGATATGTTGACCCGTATCAGAAACGCCAACTCCGCGCGTCATACGACGGTTGACATACCCGCTTCCAATATGAAGAAGGCAATCGCCCAGATATTATTGGATGAGGGCTATATAAAGAATTTTCAACTCATCAACGACGGAGGCCAGGGTTTGATAAAAGTTACCCTGAAGTACAGTCCGAACAAGGAGCAGGTTATAAAGGGTTTACGCAGAGTATCCAAACCGGGGCTTCGGGTTTGTGTAGGTGCGGAGGATTTGCCGCGTGTTCTCAAAGGTCTCGGAATCGCGATTATATCCACCTCTAAGGGTGTTATGACGGATAGAAGAGCCAGAGCGGAAAACGTTGGCGGCGAAGTTCTCGCGTTTGTGTGGTAAGGAGGAACCGATTTATGTCACGAATAGGAAAAGCTCCGATTTCAATTCCCTCGGGCGTTACCGTCACTCTCGGCGAGGACAACACGATAACGGTCAAGGGTCCCAAGGGCACATTGAATCAAAAGCTTAGTCCGGAGATGCTTATCAAGGTTGAGGGAGATACCGTTACGGTGTCCCGCCCCACCGACGAAAAGAAACATAAAAGCCTTCACGGTTTGACAAGAAGCCTTATATACAACATGGTCTTCGGTGTCACCAGCGGGTACACCAAGGAGCTTGAGGTTAACGGCGTGGGTTATCGCGCCGCGAAGCAGGGCAAGCAGCTTGTCATGAACCTGGGATATTCGCATCAGGTCACGATGGACGAAATCCCCGGAATTACGGTTGACGTGCCGGCTCCGAACAAGATTATCGTCAGCGGTCCGGATAAACAGGCGGTAGGGCAATTTGCCGCCGAAATCCGCGAGAAAAGACCGCCCGAGCCGTATAAGGGCAAGGGAATCAAATATGTGGACGAAGTTATCCGCCGCAAGGAAGGCAAAGCCGGCGGCAAGAAGTAATTAAGTGAGGTGTGCCTTTATTATGATTAATAAAGTAGACTCTAATAAAAAGCGCATGACACGCCATAAGAGAGTTAGGGCGAAAATATACGGCACAGCCGAACGGCCGCGTCTGAACGTGTTTCGCAGTCTGACCAATATTTATGCGCAGATAATCGACGATACATCCGGCAAAACCCTCGTGTCCGCGAGCACTTTGGAAAAAGGCTTTGAGGAAAAGGGCGGCAATGCCGAAGCCGCGAAGAAGGTTGGTCTCGCCATTGCCGAACGCGCAAAGGAAAAGGGTATAAAGTCGGTTGTATTCGATCGCGGCGGCTACCTTTATCACGGACGGGTTAAGCAGCTGGCGGAAGGCGCCCGTGAGGGCGGCCTCGAGTTTTAACCGGGAGGAGGTAGTGTAGATATGGCAGGAAAACATGAAACCCCGTCGGACGGTTTTCAGGAACGCGTTGTTTCACTAAACCGCGTCGCTAAGACTGTTAAGGGCGGACGTATATTTAAATTTGCGGCACTTGTCGTCGTGGGTGACGAGAAGGGAACCGTGGGCTTCGGACTCGGAAAGGCTTCGGAAATTCCCGACGCTATCAGAAAGGGAATCGAAGACGCGAAGAAGAACCTCGTCAAAATCACGATGCTCGGCACCACAATCCCGCATGAGGTCGTGGGCAAGTTCGGCGCCGGAGAGGTTTTGCTTAAGCCGGCGGCTCCGGGTACCGGAGTTATCGCGGGCGGACCCGTTCGCGCCGTGCTTGAGGCCGCGGGAATCCGCGATATCCGTACAAAGTGCCTTCGCTCCAACAATCCGATGAATGTCGTTACCGCTACTATGGAGGGGCTTAAATCTCTGCGCGGCGCGCAGGAGGTTGCCGAGCTCCGCGGCAAGACAGTCGGCGAAATTCAAGGTTAGGAGGGCGTAGAACGTGTCAAAGCTTAAGATTACGCTTACCAGGAGTTTGACGGGCAGGGTCAGAACCCATATTGCCACCGCCAATTCCTTAGGTCTTAAAAAAATAAACGATGTCACCGTACAGCCCGACAACGAACAAACACGCGGCAAGATTAAGCAAATCGCCTATCTTGTCAGCGTAGAAGAAGAATAGTTGGGGGGTGCGACGATGAAACTACATGAATTGTCTCCCGCTGCCGGCTCGACAAGCGAAGCCAAGAGAAAGGGCAGAGGCCCGGGCTCGGGCAACGGCAAAACCGCGGGTAGGGGGCATAAGGGTCAGAAGGCCCGTTCCGGCGGCGGTGTCCGAATCGGTTTTGAGGGCGGGCAGATGCCGCTGACAAGACGCCTTCCCAAACGGGGATTCAATAATATCTTTGCAAAAAAATACTCGATTGTTAACTTAAGCGCTCTTAACTGCTTTGAGGACGATGCTGTTGTCGGCATCGACGAGCTGCTTCAAAAGAAGATTATTCGGAAGCCTCAGGACGGCGTCAGAGTATTGGGTGGCGGCGAGCTTGGCAAAAAGCTGACCGTTAAGGCCAATGCCTTTTCCGAATCCGCAAAGGCGAAGATTGAAGCTGCCGGCGGGAAGGTAGAGGTGGTATAATTGATTGAAACAATCAGAAACGCGTGGAGAATACCTGACCTGCGCAAGAAGATTTTATTTACGTTTGTTATTCTTGTAATATTCAGAATCGGTTCGGCGATACCGGTTCCGTTTATCAACCGTGAGCTTCTAAGCCAGATTCTCAAGGCTTACGAAGATACGATACTCGGCTTCTTCGACACGATGTCGGGCGGCGGGTTCTCGCAGGCGAACATATTCGCGCTGTCTGTACAGCCCTATATCAACGCCTCGATTATCATGCAGCTTTTAAGCGTCGCGATTCCCTCGCTTGAACGCATGGTCAAGGAAGGCGGGGAGGCCGGGCGCAAGAAGCTCGCGTCCATAACCCGTTATGCCACGATCGCGTTGGGACTGCTTCAGGGCTATGCGTACTATACGCTTCTTGCCCGCGGCGGAGGAGACGGCCAGAGCGCGATAAGCACGGGCGGAATCAATTCGTCTTTCGCCGCGATTATCATTATCCTGACATTCTGCGCGGGCAGCACGTTTATCATGTGGCTCGGCGAGCAAATCACCGACAACGGTATCGGCAACGGGATTTCGATAATCCTGTTCGCCAGCATTGTTTCCCGCGGGCCGGCCATGATAAGCCTTGCGTGGGGGAACCTTCAAAGCGGCGCGATAAACTGGTTTACGCTCGCTCTGCTTGTCGTTGTTTTCATCGCGGTAATCGCATTCATCGTGTTCATCACCGACTCGGAGCGCAGACTGCCGGTGCAGTACGCTAAAAAGGTCGTAGGACGCAAAATATACGGCGGACGCAGCACGCACCTGCCGCTTAAGGTTAACATGTCGGGCGTCATGCCGATAATCTTCGCGTCGTCGATTGCCACATTCCCGATGACGGTAGCGGCGTTCTTCAGACAGCCCCAGGCGGGTACGTTCTGGCATTTCATGCAGAAGAATGTTTTCTCGCCGACGAGTTCGTTCTATGCCGTTATGTATTTCCTTTTAATCATTATGTTCAGTTACTTTTACGCGGCGATACAGTATAATCCGATTGAAATAGCAAACAATCTGAAGAACAACGGCGGGTTTATCCCGGGCTTCCGTCCCGGACGCCCGACCTCGGACTTCATAACCAAGGTCATGAACAAGATTACGCTGTTCGGAGCGATATTCCTGGGTATTATCGCGGTATTGCCGATAATAGTAGGTTCGTTTTCGAATATTTCGGGACTCGCCATCGGCGGTACTTCCATACTGATTGTCGTCGGCGTTGCCCTCGAAACCGTAAAGCAGCTTGAAGCACAGATGATAATGCGCAACTACAAGGGCTTTTTAGAATAAAAGAGGTTTTTTTGATGAGGCTGATTTTATTGGGTGCTCCGGGCGCCGGCAAGGGTACGATAGCCGAGATTATAAGAGCGAGGCTTAATATACCGACGATATCCACCGGAAACATCCTCAGAGAAGCCATTTTGAACCGGACAAAACTGGGGCGCGTCGCAAAGCCCTACATCGACGCCGGAAAGCTTGTTCCGGATAACGTCATAATAGAGCTTATTAAAAACCGCCTCTCGGAGGCTGACTGCAAAAACGGCTTTATTTTAGACGGTGTACCGAGAACCGCGGCACAAGCGGCGGCGCTTGATGAAATCGGGTTAAATATCGACGCGGTATTAATGGTGGAGGCGTCCGATGAGGTAATCGAGCGACGGTTGTCCGGACGCCGCGTATGTAAGTGCTGCGGGGCGACCTATCACCTTAAAAACAAGCCGCCCAGGAAGGAAAACCAATGCGATTCCTGCGGCGGGGCGCTTGTACGGCGAGCCGACGACACACCCGAAATTATAAGGGACCGTCTTAAGGTATATCATGATAAGACCAAACCGCTTATTGAGTACTATTCCAATAAAGATATTCTGCTGACCGTGGACGGGCAGAAGAATATCGAAGAAACTAAGGACCATGTTTTTTCGGTGTTAGGGATTATGGAACGGTTGTGATGTCTTAAGTGATAAAAATCAAATCCAAACGCGAAATAGAGCTGATGCGCCGAGCCGGCAGGATTGCCGCCAACGCGCTGGCAACCGCGGGTCGTGCCGTTACGGCGGGCGTTTCAACCAAGGAGCTTGACAAGATTATAAGCGAGGTTATCGCAGCCCACGGCGCCACGGCTTCGTTTTTGGGTTACGGCGGCTTTCCGGGTTCCGCGTGTATATCCGTTAACCACGAGGTGATTCACGGTATACCCGGCAGTTTGAGGCTGAAAGACGGCGATTTGGTGAAAATCGATGTCGGCGCGACATATTGCGGGTATATCGGCGACTGCGCGGACACATTCATTGTCGGCGAAGCCGACGGGGAGGCAAAAAAGCTCGTTGCCGTCACCAAACAGAGTTTTTTCGAGGGCATTAAGTTCGCAAAGCCCGGCAACAGGATTTCGGACATTTCGCACGCAATCCAGAAGTTTGTCGAGAATTACGGATTCTCAATCGTCCGCAGCTTTGTGGGACACGGTGTAGGCGCAAGTCTGCATGAGGAGCCCGAGGTTCCGAATTTCGGGATGCCGGGCACCGGCGTACGACTGTGCGAGGGTATGACGCTTGCAATCGAGCCTATGGTAAACCAGGGCGATTACTCCGTTAAAGTCAAGGATGACGGCTGGACCGTAGTCACATGTGACGGTAAAAAATCCGCCCATTACGAAAACTCGGTTCTGATTACGGCAGACGGGCCTGAAATACTGACAGTGGCCGATGAGGTATGAAGCTATGGAGATTGATTTAGGCGATATTGTATTGTCTCTTTCGGGACGCGACAAAAAACGCTTGTTTTTCGTGCTTAAAACTCAATCGGGCTTCGCCTGGCTTGCGGACGGGCGAATGAGAAAGATTGAAAACCCGAAAAAGAAAAACCTAAAGCATTTAAAACTCGTATCAAAATCGGAATCAGGCGTTTCCCAAAAGATAAGAAACAGTGAAAAGGTATTAAACAGCGAAATCCGCAGGACTCTTGCCGGTTTCGCGCAGGGAGACGGCGAAGCTGACGCTTCGGATGCAGGGAGGTAATTTGCTTGGCTAAAGACGATGTAATCGAGCTTGAGGGCACCGTCGTCGAGGCGTTGCCGAATGCCATGTTCCATGTGGACATCGGTAACGGGCATAAAATCCTAGCACATATCTCGGGCAAGCTGCGGATGAATTTCATCCGGATACTGCCCGGAGACAAGGTGACGATACAGATGTCGCCCTACGATTTGACCCGCGGCCGTATCACATGGCGTTCTAAGTAGCGGGCATGCAGGGAACGCATTTTCTGCGTTCTGATCAACGCATAAAATGCGCTCCCTGCAAAGGACTTCCGGTTTTGCTCCGGCGGCATAACCGGGGGACTTTCGAAATTAACGCCGGGGACCCGTCCGCGAGGCGGACACCGTGCGCGGGGAACATCCCCGGCGGCTCTTGCCCCTCGTGGCGAAACCGCAACGGGATGAGACAATCACCCGGTTTTACACCGGCGGTAAAACCGGTACAATCCCCGGAAAAGACATTTCGCCGGAGAATGG
>JAAYXM010000129.1 GCA_012515925.1 Clostridiales bacterium | reverse complement strand
TTTCAATCCGTTCAAGCCGATTCTCACAGCACAGCATAACAACCGCGACCACAGAAAAATCGCGGTTGTTGACGGAATTTACGGTTTTACGGGCGGGATTAATCTTGCCGACGAGTATATCAACGCGCTTGACAAGTACGGCCATTGGAAGGACACGGCGATTATGCTTGAGGGCGAAGCTGTCTGGAGCCTTACCGTGATGTTTCTTTCGATGTGGGATTACCTTCAAAACACAAATACGGATTTTAACGGGTATAAGCCTAAGTACGATACTTTAAACGTGGTCAGCGACGGCTTTATCCAGCCCTTCGCGGACAACCCGCTCGACAACGAGCCCGTCGGTGAAACCGTTTATATGAATATAATAAACAAGGCACGGAAGTATGTATATATCTATACTCCGTACCTGATTGCGGACAATGAGCTTGTATGCGCGCTTACAATCGCGGCAAAGTCCGGTATTGACGTAAAAATAATAACGCCGCATATCGCGGACAGACGGTTTGTGCACACGGTGACGCGGGCATATTATCAAATCCTGCTTGAAGCGGGTGTGGAAATCTACGAATACAAGCCCGGGTTCATGCACGCGAAAACCTTTGCCGCGGATGACGAATACGCGGTGGTGGGTTCGATAAACCTTGACTACAGGAGCTTCTACCTGCATTTCGAATCCGCCGTCTGGATATATCATTCAAGCTGTATTCAGGATATAAAAAAAGATTTTCTGGATACTCTGACGCTATGCAAAAAAATCACGCTTGAAGAATGCCGGGCCGAAAAAACGCATATCAAGCTTGCGCGCGCCGCGCTGCGTGCTTTCGCCCCATTAATGTAGTTAGTGAATAGTAGTATAATGCTCTGCCTTTTTATTATTAAAGGAAGCTCCCGCAATTTAATTTTTACGGGAGCCTTAAAAAGGGGTAATTGTTTAAGTTTATTTTTTGAGTTTTTGGGCGTAATAGTCCATGGTTTCCTTTATTCCCAATTTTAGCGGGTATTTTATGTCGTATTTAAGTATTGTTTTCATTTTTGCGTTATCAAGATAGCTATGGAGTATATCGCCTTTCCGCGCCGGTTTATACTCCGCTTTTACGCGTCCTTCGGACATGATTTCAAGCAGCGTGTTTACGGAGGTTTTTATGCCGGTTGACACATTTATAACCATGTTGTCCCCGACCGCAAGCGCCGCGAGGTTTGCTGCCGCAATGTCCTTTACATAAATAAAATCCCGCGTCTGCTCGCCGTTCCCGTATATAACCGGTGTCTCGCCGCGAAGCAGCTTGTCCGTAAAAATCGACACGACGCCGCCTTCGCCCTTTGGATCCTGCCTGATGCCGTAAACATTGGCATATCTTAATATCGTGTATTTAAAACCGAACATTTCGCAGAAGGCCTTTATGTAAAGCTCCGGCGAGAATTTTGAAATCCCGTAATATGACATCGGTGCTATATCGTGTTTCTCGTCAACCGGCAGATATTTCGGGTCTCCGTACACAGCGGCGGACGAGGCGTAAACTATCTTTCTGACGTTCGCGTCACGGCAGTTTTCCAAAACCTTAACGGTTCCTACCACATTAGTCGTTGCGTCAAACCCAGGGTCCTTTATGGATTTCTGAACGTCTATTTGCGCCGCCTCGTGATAAACCGCTTCCGGTTTGAAATCTACGAATATGTTTTTCAGCTCTTCGCTTAATATATCAGCCCGGTAAAACCTTGCGCCGGGGTTTAAATTCGCGATATTTCCGGTGGAAAGGTTGTCAACCACCGCTACATCGTGCCCGTTTTCTATAAGATAATCGGTAATATGCGAGCCGATGAAGCCGCATCCGCCGGTCACAATTATTCTCATATTCCGTAAAAAGCCTCCCTAAGTTTATCAGATATCACTCTTTAGTATGTATTCAGGGTTTTATAACCGAATATAACAGCCTGCGCGGGCGCGTCTCCTCCACCCTGACGCCCGTATCCTGCTCAATCAACCTGCCGGGGTACCCGAGCGCCTCCATTGCCTCGATAATCCTGTCGCAATGCTCGGGCGCGGCGTAAACAAAGCAGCATCCCCCGCCGCCCGAGCCGTTGATTTTCCCGCCGTAAGCGTTGTTTTTCATCGCGGTGTCGAGGATTTTTTCTATTTCGGGTGTCGAGATGCACAAGACCGCCGAGCGCCGAGGTGTAATGGTCCATCATTCCGCCGGGGTTATTGAATTCACAAACCTCGGCAAGGTACGCAAGATACGCGATCCTGTAGGGATTTTTCGCGTCCTCA
>JAAYXM010000015.1 GCA_012515925.1 Clostridiales bacterium | reverse complement strand
TACGCGATATCGAATACGCCGTGGTGGGTTTCCCCGTCCTCCCCTACAAGACCCGCGCGGTCAACTGCAAACACGACATGCAGACCCGGTATGGCAATATCATGAATCAGCATGTCATAGGAGCGCTGCAGAAACGTCGAATAAACAGCGCAGACCGGCAGCATGCCGCGGTTAGCTAATCCCGCGGCCATGGAAACCGCGTGTCCCTCGGCAATACCGACGTCAAAGAACCTATCGGGAAACTCTTTGGAAAACCCGGTCAGACCGACGCCCGACGGCATTGCCGCGGTAATCGCGCATACCTTGCCGTTCTCACGGGAAATACCGACAAGCTCGTCTCCGAAGGCCTTTGAAAAGCTGCTGCCGTCGCCGTTATCAATCTGTTTACCGGATTCTATGTCAAAGCCCGTAACGCCGTGGTAGCTTTGCGGGCTTTCCTCCGAGTATCTGTATCCCTTGCCCTTTTTCGTGCAGAGATGAATCAAAACGGGCCTTTTCAAATCACGCGCGAGCTCCAGCAGATAGATTACGTATTTTAGGTCGTGACCGTCCGCCGGGCCGAGATACGTAAAGCCCATATCCTCAAACAGCGAGGCGGGTATGAATATATTCTTAAAGCTGTCTTTTACCGCGTGAAACACCTTGTCTAACGCCGTTCCGCCCGGAATATGCCTCATGACACTGCGGTATCTGTCTTTTAAATTCAGGTATTTCGGCTTCAGCCTGAGCCTTGACAGATAATCCGTAATCGCTCCTACGTTTTTCGCGATTGACATGCCGTTATCGTTTAAGACCACTATAAGCGGCTGCATGCTGTGTCCGGCGTCATTTAACGCCTCGTACGCGAGCCCGCCGGTCAGCGCGCCGTCACCCAATACGGCGATAACGGAATAATCCAGGTTTAAAAGCGATCTGGCGCGCGCCATGCCAAGCGCGACCGAAACCGAATTTGAGGCGTGGCCCGAAACACAGGCGTCATGTACGCTCTCCGACGGGCGTAAAAAACCGGACATGCCTCCGTATTTGCGAAGCTTCAAAAAGCCGTCACGCCTGCCCGTGAGCAGCTTATGTACATAGCATTGATGCCCTACGTCAAGCACGAGCCTGTCCTTCGACGTGTCAAAAACCCTGTGTATCGCGACGTTTAATTCAACGATTCCGAGATTGGACGCCAAATGTCCCCCGGTTTGTGAAACGTTTTCGATTAAAAAAGAGCGGATTTCGTCCGTCAGAGTCAAAAGCTCCTGGAAACCGAGCTTTTTAACGTCCCCGGGACTTTTTATTCCGTTAAGAATACTATAATCCATATAAGCGTCTTCCCTGCAAAGATTTCAGCTCTATATTATGTATTTTTCTTAAATATATTAATGATTTTGCCCGCGACATACAGTATGCGGCTGTTGTACGACAGCGCGAAGCCCTTGCCCAGCGCCTTTCCGCCCACGGTAAGACCCGCAACCATACCCGTCAGGATAAGCGGGTATATAATCGAGTCGGAATCAAACCTCGCTACGATAATCGCGGCGACGGAACCGCTTATTATACCGGAGATGTCGCCCACAACGTCGTTGCAGAAGCTCGATACCTTCTCGGCGTTTCTGATAAGCCACAGCGCTTCCTTTGAACCATTGACGCGGCGTGACGCCATCGCGTGAAACGGCTTTTCGGACGCCGAGGTCGCCGCGACGCCGAGTATGTCAAATATAATGCCTACCAGGATAAATGCTCCCAATATTAAAAACGCGGCAATATACCCGACCCCCTTAAGGGCGGTATCGGATATTACCGTAAACAGAACGGAGAGTACAAAGCTCCATCCCAGCATTATAACTGCCCAGCGCAGGTTGACCCGTTTATTGTGTTTTGTACCGTTTCTTGATTTTCTTTTTGGCTTGCTCTCGGATAAAGGTAAAGGTTCGTCATCTTTCAAAAATTATTCCTCCGAAGTGAAAAAATATGGGCGTCAGACGGAGTTAATCTTGCGGCTTAGGTCCGGTATGCTTTCCCTGCAAAATACTCTTTGTTGCCAATGAGAGCGGTTTCCCTTTAAATTTCGCACCGGCGTGTTACCGCTCGCCGGCACCGGATCACCACTTAGTCCGCACTGCAGTCCCCCGTCTAAAACGACAGCCTAGATGCTTTCCATGACAGTCAAACCGATTCTTATCCTCTTTTGCAGACAGGGTTTCCAGAAGCAAGGGCGAATAAACACTCGGCCAAGCATTTACCCGCTTAATTTCTTCTTCCACCTCAGTCCACTCAAGGCAGGCTACTCTGCACACAGCACGAAAACCTATGTTTTATACCGCAATGCAGGTTTCACCCCGGTTCGTAAACCGTCCGTCAATCCAAGGATGTATAGGCAGTTCACAAATCCGGGTCTCCACGGCAATAGGGTCGGGATTGTATGCCGTTACAAGCCGCCCTAAAGCCTTAACCCCCAGCACCCACCCCAATCTGGGCGAAAGAAGCAAGCACAAGAGACTTCATCGATATGCCCTTTAACGGATTTTTAGGCCCGTCTTAGGAACCGGCAGATCTGACTAGGATACTGCGCCCATATTTAAATAATTGTAATAAATTTGATATTAAAATCATGATAAGTATAACATAACGAAAAAATTATTTCAAATGCGTTTTTTGGGCGGATTTAATCTAAATCGGCAGAAAACCGATTATTAAACCGAGCAATGCGCCGATTATCACTTCAAAGGGTGTGTGTCCGAGCAGTTCTCGCAGCTTTTCGCTGAAAATGTCCGGCGTGGTTTCCTTCCAGTGTTCCATCATGTAGTTGATTATCCGCGCCTGTTCGCCCGCAGCCCGCCGCACGCCCGACGCGTCGAACATTACAATCAGAGCAAAGCACGCGGCTATCGCGAATTCCGGCGACTGCACCGTATATACCCTGCCGACGCAGGTGGCGAGCGCGACAACAAGAGAAGAGTGCGAGCTTGGCATGCCGCCGGTTTCGAATAACCTCGAAAGCCTTAGCTTGCGCTCGAATATCAAGGATACAACCGGCTTTAAAATCTGGGCGGCAACACAGGCAATAAGCGCGATATTGAGAATCCTGTTGCCCGTAAGATACTTAACCGTATTAATCGTATAATCAAACATTTTGCACCCCCGATAACCGTATCAATAATCGCGTACCGACAGAAGATTTGTAAGATAAATCAAAAACTCCGTATCATGAAACGCGGAGAGCTTTGAAAGCGCGCTTTCCGTAAGCTCGACCAGAAGCTTTTTGCTCCCGGACGGACCTATAATATCAATCAGCGTCGTCTTGCCCCGCTCCTTGTCAATACCCGCGGTTTTGCCTGTTTTCTCCGTTTTGCCTTCATAACTTAGGAAATCGTCTTTAATCTGAAACGCAAGCCCTAAAAGCTCACCGTAGCTTTTCGCCGAATCGGAGAGCGTTTTATCCGCTCCTGACACGATACAGCCTGTTTCGCACGCGGCGGAGATCAAAGCGCCGGTTTTCAGCTTATGGATAAGCGTTACATCGTCGAAGCCGGGTTTATTGCTTTCGGAAATCATATCAAGAATCTGGCCGCCGATCATGCCGTGAGCGCCCGAAGCCCGTGAGAGCACGCGCGCGGCGTCAAGCGCGCGTTTTTCGGGTATATTGACTTTAGAGTCGAGAATTATTTCAAATGCCATGTTTAAAAGCGCGTCACCCGCGAGCACCGCGACGGCCTCGCCGTAAACCTTATGGTTTGTGGGCTTGTCGCGGCGCAGATCGTCATTGTCCATGCACGGCAAATCGTCATGTATAAGCGAGTATGTGTGTATAAGCTCGACCGCGAGCGCGAACGGCAGCGCATGGCGGGTCTCACCTCCCGAAATCCTTGTAAACTCAAGTACAAGTATCGGGCGAATACGTTTTCCGCCGGCGCCGATGCTGTATTTCATCGCGTCAAACAGCAGTGACTGCTTTTCGTCCGTTTCGGAAAAAAGCGTCGTCAGCTCATTGTCGATAAGCTTTTTATACTCGATGAGCCGTGTTTCAGGTGTCATAACGCATTAAACCTCGCCGGCTTCGGGGACAAAATCCGTCTCCACGGGCTCGTTGTCCTTGTTCTTTGTAAGCAATACAACCTTTTGCTCCGCCTCGTCGAGCATTTTCGTAAGCTTTTTAATAAGTACGGTACCCTCTTCAAAAAGCTTCAATGATTCGTCAAGGGGCGCGTCACCCTGCTCAAGCTTTTTAACAAGCTCCTCAAGACGTGTTATGGATTTTTCAAACGTAATCTTCTCGGGCATCAGCTTTCACTTCTTTCCTTTAATTACAGCTAAAATGTGTTGTTATATTCTCTCCGATCGGGGGAGAATGCGAAAAATTAACTTTAAGATTTTTATGTTGATTGCGAAGCTGTTCTCCCCCCTTGGGGGAGAATTAATAGCAATTAATCTTTAAGCTTTTTTACATTATTGACGGAACAATCAAGATTAGCGGCGTTAAGCCTTATGTTTATCCTGTCGCCGACATTAACGCCGGAAACATCCTTAATCACCCTGCCGTCTGAATCCGTGGTTATCGAATAGCCGCGCGCGAGCACCTTGAGGGGACTTAACGCGTCAAGCGCCGAGGCAAGGCCGATAAACCTTTGCTTATAATCCGAAATCCTTTTATGTATCAGCGAGTCGAGCTTGTCGCCCGTGTAATCCAAAAGCATCCGCCTTTCCTGGAAATAAGCGAGGGGGCTTTGCATTACGGGCTTTTCTGATATCTTGGCAAGAACCTCGCGGTAAAACCTTATTTTATGCGTTACGGCCTGTATAATTCGTATATTCGCGTCATTTAACGAGCTTTTTATGGAAACGCAGTCCGGAACCGCGAGCTCCGCCGCGTTGGACGGCGTTGCCGCGCGCAAATCCGCGACGAAATCGGAAATCGTGACGTCCGGCTCATGCCCGACAGCGGATATAACCGGTATTTCCGACGCGAATATAGCCCGGGCGACACACTCCTCGTTAAACGCCCATAAATCCTCTATCGACCCGCCGCCGCGTCCCGTGATTATCAGATCGCACATGGATTTTTCGTTAAGCCGGTAAATCGCGGCTGCTATCTCGCCTGCCGCGCCCTCGCCCTGAACGAGTACGGGACAAACGAGAATTTTCGCGAGCGGGAACCTGGCTTTCAATATGCGCAGCATATCGCGCACCGCGGCGCCCGTGGGCGATGTCACAAGCGCTATTCTTCCCGGGTATTTCGGAACAGGCTTCTTTTTATCGGCGTCAAACAGTCCCTCGGCCGCGAGCTTTTTCTTAAGCTGCTCAAAGGCAACGTACAGCGCGCCAACACCGTCGGGAATCATATCCGTTATATACAGCTGGTACTGCCCGTCCCGCGGGAAAACGCTTATTCTGCCTTTCGCGATGATTTTTATGCCGTTTTCGGGTTTAAATTTAAGCTTTAACGCGTCGGATTTAAACATGACCGCGCGCAGTACGGCGTTTTCGTCCTTTAATGTCATATAATGGTGACCAGAGGAATGGGGCTTGTAGTTTGAAATCTCGCCGCGCACGTATATCAGAGAGAGGTTCGGGTCGTTTTCCATTTTATATTTTATGTACTGGTTTACCTCACTGATTGAAAAAATATGTCCCTTCAAATCCTTAACCCTCCCGAAAGAATCGCGGCGCATACCGCTTGTCCCAGCGCGTTATCCGATGAAACGCCCGGCGGGGCGAACACGGCGCCGATACATGAAAGCGCGGATTTCAGTATATTACTTCCCGAAACGCCGCCGCACATGACTACGGGGGTTTTCGGGTATTTATCCAAAGCCTTGTTTGTCGCGTTAAGTACGGCATGCGCAATGCTTTTCAGCACAAAGCACGCGATATCTCGGGAAGCGGTACCCGCCTTGAATAAATCTTTCGCTTTGTTTTCCATGCCGGAGAGCGAAAAGCAAAGGTCATCGACGCGGATTTTATAATAATCCTCCGACGTGCTTTCCAGCGCCATGGCGTCAAGCTCTCTGCCCGCCGGAAACGCGAGGCCCAACATCGCGCCGCACCTGTCGATAAGCTGACCCGCCGAAATATCCGTCGTGCCGCCGATTTTTGTTACGGCGACATCGCCTTTTGAGCCGGTTACCTTTAATAGCTCAGTCGTGCCGCCGGATAAATGCCAGGCTAAGAAATCGCCGTTTAGAAGCTCAAGCCTTTTTTCGGAGAACAAAACCGCGGCTATATGCCCGGACTGGTGCGAAAACTCAAAACAGGGCACGACGAGGGTTTCGGATATAATACGGGCGGCGCTGTCCCCCGCGAGAAAACACGGCATATATGAGCCGGGTACGTTTCTCGGCTTTGTACTTACACCTATTGCCCCGACATTCTTTAAATCAAATTCCTTTGATACTTCCTTTAGCACCTTCGGTAGGGTTTTTACATGATTGAACACCGCGTCGGACTGGCGAAGGCCGAGGCTCCCCGGCTCTACGGGAAGCGGTCTTGATATGTTGAAATACCGCATATCATGAGTATCGAATACCGCGGCGGAGGTTGTATAGTTGCTTGTATCTATGCCCAAATAAAGCGCCATCTGATTACGAGCCCTTTCTTACTATGCTTCCCAGAACGCCGTTTATAAACGCGACGGTTTCGCGCGAATCGTATTTCTTCGCGATTTCCACGGCCTCGTTTATCGCGACTTTTTCGGAAATATCGTCCATATACAGAATTTCATATATGGCGACCTGCATAATCGCGCGCGCTATTCTTGAAATACGGTTGATTTTCCACCTGATTGAGTTGGTTTTGATCAGATTATTTATTTCGTCCTGCTTTTCGATTGAATTAAGCACGACCCGGGTAATATAATCATGCTGCTTTTCATCGATTTTCTTAATATCCGTCTCGTCATCAAGCATCTCGCAAAACCCGTCGCTTAACCTGAAATTCAATAGCTCGCGGGCATCCTCGTTATGAAAGCCGTATTCGTATAATATCTGAACGGCGGCTTCCCGGGCGGCTTTCCTGCTCATCTGATATCCTCCGTGTACCTTAGCCGTACCCTTCGGCGGGAACGGCCTGTATATGTGAAACTATTATATACAATTTTATGTTAAATTAAAAGAGTTTTCTGTCCACCGCGCTATATTACCGGAGCGCAGGTAAGAGTCATATCTGAATAATCGTTAGGCTTATGTCGCAGAATATAAAGAAACGGGGGGATATAAAATATGAGAGCAAAACACCTTCTGTTATTGCTTGCGCTTGTTTTACCGGCCGGCTGCGTCGCCGTTAACATGCCTAAAAAAACCGCATCCATGGACGCGGTAGAAAGCGCAATCAAGGCGCAGATTAAACTTGATTTGATTGAGTCCGGAAAATATGACGAAACGGATTTCACCGATAAAAAAATACCCGGCTATAACGCGTTAAGGCTTAAAGACGCGCAGTTCGATCTGCCCTACGTCGAGGATCTGGACGGGCTGCGGGACGCGGTTGTCGTTACGAGCATATTTAACAACAACGCCGATATAATCGCGGTTTTAAAGGCCGAAGACGAGGAGAGCGCGGACCGGGCCGTCGCGGTTTTAGGCAAGCTTCATGAAGAGCAGCTTAAAAGACTTAAGACGTATCTGCCCGACCAGGCGGATAAAATAGATAAATTCATATTGAAGCGCGCGGATTTTTACGTAATTTACATCGTATACGAAAATCCCGGAGACATGGAGACCGCGATATTTAAGGTTATCAGATAGCCTTCGCAATAGCGTCGTTTATGTTTTTGGCGAACAGCACCTCGAGACCGTTAGGTATTTTTATATCCCGCGCGTTTTGTACGGGTATTACGCATTTCTTAAAGCCGAGCCTGTGTATTTCCGCAAGCCGCTGGGCGGTGCCGGAAACCGAGCGAAGCTCGCCCGTAAGCCCGATTTCGCCGAACGCCGCGACCTCCGGGGAAATCGGAATATCTCTGCAGCTTGACGCGACAGCGAGAGCGCAAGGCAGGTCGGCCGCGGGCTCAATCAGCTTCAAACCGCCGATTACGTTAATGTAAGCGTCAAACATGCCGATTTTAAACCCGGCGCGCTTTTCCAACACGGCAAGCAGCAGCATAGCCCGGTTATAATCGACGCCCGCGCTCATCCTGCGCGGCGTACCGAAACCGGAGGGCGCGATTAAAGCCTGGATTTCGGCGAGCAGCGGGCGCGAGCCCTCCATTACGCATGCCACGCACGTGCCCGGCACATTCTCGGGCCTGCCGGAAAGCAAAGCCGCGGACGGGTTGCCTATTTCGACAAGCCCGTTGTCGTGCATTTCAAACACGCCGATTTCGTTTGTGGAACCGTACCTGTTTTTGGCCGCGCGCAGGATACGGTAGGTCATATTCCTGTCACCCTCGAAATACAGCACGCAGTCCACCATATGCTCCAAAACCTTCGGGCCTGCAATCATGCCCTCTTTATTTACATGTCCGACGACGAAAACCGTAATGCCGCTTCCTTTGGCAAGGGACATGAGATTCAGCGTTGATTCCTTGACCTGCGCGACACTGCCCGGGGGCGAGTCGATTTCGCTCATATAAACCGTTTGAATCGAATCGATTATAAGAATATCCGGATTAAGCCTTGTTACGGCCTCCAGTATATCTTCCATATTCGTTTCGGCGTAAGTATAGAGCTTGTCCGAAATAACGCCGAGACGCTGAGCGCGCATCTTAAGCTGCCGCTGGGATTCCTCGCCCGAAATATACAGTACGACGTTATCCGCGCAGATGCTCTTGCAGATCTGAAGCAGTATCGTGGACTTGCCGATACCCGGCTCGCCGCCAACCAGCACGAGAGAGCCGCGTACCGCGCCGCCGCCCAGCACCCGGTCAAGCTCGTTCATTCCCGTCGTAAAGCGGATTTCGTCCTCCGAGTTTATTTCATTTATCGGGAGTATCTCACCGCGCGGTCTTTTATCCTGTATGCTTCTCGCGGGCTTCTTTATCTGGATACTCTGTTCCTTCATTGTGTTCCATGCGCCGCACGCCGGACAGCGGCCGCTCCATTTGGCGCTCTCGTTTCCGCAATCTATACATACAAACACGGATTTTGTTTTCATTCTTATCATTCCTTTATGCGTCGTGCTTTCCCATAACATACCACAGCCAAACCCCGCTTGTCAATCGCACGGGCTTTTTAATAGCTTGAATTTGCCGATATTATCGGCGACTCCCCGTTTTCATGCCCTACCGAAAAACGCATATATCCCGCAGTTATGCACACCGCGATTTTGCGCTGATAGGCCTCGCTCATAAGCTTCTTTGCCTCATCAGTATTTGAGAGAAAACCGCACTCAACCAGTACCGCGGGACAGTCTACGTGCTTTAATATGTAAATTCCGTCGTCGGATTGCTTCGCGAGCCGTTTGTTCCCGTCGGAAATTCCCTCCTTAAGAGTGCTCTGCACGGTTTTAGCGAGAACCTCACCCAACGGATTGTTCTTCGAATAGAACACCTGCGCTCCCCTGCTGCTTTTATTCGGAAATGAGTTTAAATGTATACTGATTAACACGGCGTTTTCCATCTCGTTTATTCTTTTAACCCGGTTTTTGATGTCGGACGTTTTGCGCTGTCCGGCCCTTTTGTATTCCTCGGAATGCAGCGATATGTCCTCGGTTCTTGTCATAGCCGTGTTCACGCCGTAGAAACCCAAAAGGTCGCTGACGGCCCTTGAAATATTGAGATTAATCCCTTTTTCCATGATACCGCCGGGTCCGCTCGCGCCGCCGTCCTCTCCGCCGTGACCCGCATCGAGCACCACGGTTCTGCGTTTTGACGCGTCATACGAATTCGCGGTTTTTACGCTGTGCCGGATAATAACAAAGCTTGTGATAAGCGCGCAGACTATCATTACCGCCGCGGCCGATATATACGGCTTATATCTCATACTTTACTTTCCCTCCTTGCCGATAAAAAAAGCGCAAAAATAAGCCCCCACAGATTATTATGGAGGCTTACGGCTCTTTATGAATCCTGATTGTCCCTTTTAATCTCGTACACAAGCACCTGCCGGAGCGCAAACTGCTTAAGTCCGAGTATATAGCCTGTCCCGCAGGATACGCACATGACGAGTATCGGCAGAAAATAAAGCGCGGGGATTTTATCAAGATAATCAAACATATACGTAAACGGCAGATACAGAAGCCTGTACAGCAGAGATATGATGCTGTCTTTGATTGTGCCTGCCCTTATATAGTCATATAACAGTATACCCGCGAGTATGGTTCCGGGAACCGACGCCAGAAGCCCGGCTGAAAACCCGCGAAGCCAGTAATACACAGGCTTTTTTTCGAATCGTCGGTTATTTGTCGAGCCGCGGTTCCAGCCCTCGTTATAGCTTAATAGCAGATACAGATACAGCGTAATTATGACCGAGGGCAGCTTTGCGCCTTCTTTCAGAATAATTGTCATAATACCCATTATGACAACCGTTAAAAACAAGGAAACAACATGGTTTACCCAAAGCCCCGCGACAAAGCTTAACATTGAATGTCCGCCGACTTTAAACCTCATATTCATCATCCCGACTCATAATAATAAGGGCACGTCCCTTCTTTATCTCTATTCCGACTTCGTTTCTTAGCGGCTCGTTGCTGATTCCGAGGGTATCGTCCCTTCTGAGCGTGGCGTCCTTAAGCGGGTATTTAAGCCCGGAAAGTGTGACGCCACAGCACTTTTCGGTCAGTGAAACAATCGAAACATATTTATATCCTTCTGTGTTGTATACGTTTCTGTTATATATCTCCATCCTGTTTCCGCTGTCGAGTATGACGCCGTGGGCGCCTCTTTTCTCTATATATTCCAATAGAAATATGTTTGAAAGATAATGGTCCGCGCGCCCGCCCGTGCAGCCTGTAAGTATAAAATCCTTTACACCCATTTTAAGAGCGTGTTTTATCGCGAAATGCATGTCGGACAAATCCTTGGCGGCGGGAAGTATAATCCGCGGGACGTCAATATCAGTATCGCCGCAGGAGTCCATATCGCCGATAAAAAAATCCGGCGGGATGCCGCGCTTTTTCAGAGTATTCAGCCCGCCGTCCGCGCATATTACAAAACGGTCCTTTATATCGCTTAAATCAACGTCCGGGATTGAGCCGACAATCAGGCATTTGTCATACATTTTTATGCTCCCAATCTTTTATGTCCTTTATACTCTCATACATTCTTTTATAGCTTAAATAACGGGTTTCTTCGATTCTGCCTTGCTTTAACGCGTCTATTACCGCGCAGCCGCTGTCTTTTATATGCGCGCAGCCGGTAAACCTGCAATTGCCGGAATAGGGCAGAAAATCGAAAAACGCGCCGGAGAGCTCTTCCTTTCTGATTAAATCCATTTGCCCGGTATCAAACGCGGAAAAACCCGGAGTGTCGGCCAGCCATGTGTTTTCGGCGATTTTTATAATCTCCACATGACGTGTCGTATGCCGACCCCTGCCTATTCTATCGTTTATTTCGCCGGTTTTGAGCCCGGGTTCCGGAAGTATGCAGTTTAATATCATCGATTTGCCGACGCCCGATACCCCGGTAAACGCGGTAAGCTTTCCCGCAAGGCTTTGTTTTAATTCGGGTATGCCATCACCCGTTACGCCGCTTACCCTGAACACCTTAAAGCCCGCGCGCGTATAGATTTCATAGAGCTTGTCCCCGTCGTCCAAATCGCATTTGTTTATTGCTATAACCGTCTCGATATTCTGGTGTGCCGCGATTGCGGATACTCTGTCGATTAAAAAAGTATCCGTAACCGGCGGGGCTTGTGAAACAACTATTACAATCATGTCGATATTAGCTATCGGCGGCCTGATAAGAAAATTTTTCCGGGGCTTAATTTCCGAAAGAAAGCCCGTTTCGTCGTCAAGACATCTTATCTCCGCAATATCGCCCACCATCGGCTTGATATTCTGAATACGGAATTTCCCGCGCGCTTTGCATACGATAATCCCATCGCGGGTATCCGCGTAATAAAAGCCGCCGACTCCTTTCAGTATCCTGCCCTGCTTCATTGTTTCACCCGTCACTAAAACGTCACCGTTATTTCGTTAAACAGAATGTTGTTTATATAAACCTCGATGTCGGTCTCTCCCTTGCCCTCGATTGTAACATTGACTGTTTTCTCGGAAGACTTGTGAACCTTGTTGTACACGACTTTACCGTTTGCCTTGACAACCACGGTTAAATCCCCGGTAGTTGACGGAAGCTTTATCGGTATTGTTTTCCTGGCAAGCCCGGATTCGGTGCCGCCGGTCTGGCCGCCGGTCGGGGTGCCGGTGTCCGGCGGGTTGTTTTTAGAATCGCCTGCCGGTTTATTATCGGCGGGTATTTCGGTCTTGCCGGTTCCCGAGCTGACTTCTATGGAAATCTTCGTCTTTTCCCCGACCTCCGAGTTTTCGTCAATACTCTGGGATATAACCCTTCCCGCCTCCAGGTCGCTTTCGATGGTTTTCTCGGAACCTATAAGCAGACCCGCGTTTTCGATGTCACGCAGCGCCTCCTCACGTGTTTTGCCGATAAGCTTCGGAACCTTAACGGTTTTTACTTCTTTTCCCTTACTCACAAAAACAGTTACGGTATCCCCTTCCTGAAGCTCGGAGTCTTTATCGGGCTCCGACCTTATAACATAGCCCTCCAATATATCGTCGGAGGTTTCGTATTCCACGCTGAGCTTAAGCCCGAGGCGGTTTTCGACCTCGATTCGCGCCTGTTTTTCCGTCATGTTGGTCAAATCCTTAAGCATGATGGTTTTCGGGCCCTCGCTTATTACAACGTGTATTTCGCTTCCCGGCTTTACCGCCCTTCCCTCTTTCGGGCGCTGACTTATTATTTCGCCCTTATCGTATACGTTGCTGTATTCGCGGGAATCCTCGACTATCCGAAAATCCTTGTATTTTTCATCCGCTGTAACGTCCTCGAAATTCAGCCCCACAAGGTACGGCGTAGTAATGTCGGGCATGCTTCCGCCCGCGCCGAACAGCGTCAACATCAGCGTGATAACACCCGAGACAAACACAAGCCCAGTTATTACCCCCACGATTAACGGTATGTTGAGCTTTCTTTTATTCTTATTGTCCGCGTCGTTTAAATCATCCGTGTCATCCAAACCGCCGTTTGAGGATAGCTTTATCCCCACGGGTTTGGTAGGCTCGGAATCAGAATTAACCGTCGCCGGTGTTCTTTCGTATTCTATCTGTATGTTGGGGTTCTTGCGGAATTCCTCCAGCTCGTTCAACATTTCCTCGGCGCTCGCGTAACGTTGTTTAAGAGACGGGTTCATGGCCTTCATGGTTATGGCTTCAAGCGCTTTCGGTATGTCGGGGTTTAATTCCCGCGGTGTTAACGGCATTGAGTTGATATGCTGTATAGCTATCGAAACGGGCGTATCGCCCTCGTACGGCAGCCTGCCCGTAAGCATCTCATAAAGAACGACCCCGACGGAGTATATGTCCGTACGCGCGTCGATGTTGCTGCCCTTTGCCTGCTCGGGAGAAATATAATGAACCGAGCCCAAGGCCTCTTTAGACAGTGTTCCCTGTGCCGCGGTAAACCGAGCTATGCCGAAGTCCGTAACCTTAAGGCTACCGTCACGCAGCAGCATTATGTTATGAGGCTTAATATCCCTGTGGATTATGCCCTTTGAATGTGCGTGGCTTAACGCCTTGAGTATCTGCGTTACGAAATGCAGGGCTTCCTTCCAGGAAAGTATGCCTTTTCTGTCCATATACTGCTTGAGCGTCATACCGTCCATGAGCTCCATTACTATATACTCAATGGAGTTTGAGCGGGACACGTCGTAAACCGCGACTATATTCGGATGTGACAGCATGGCTATCGCGTGGCTTTCCGCGTGCAGCCTTTTTCGAAACTCCTCATCCTTTGAAAACTCGTCTTTGAGAATCTTTACGGCCACAAGCCTGTTTAAGCGATGACACAGCGCCTTGTAAACCACCGCCATGCCGCCCGTTCCGATTACCTGCAATATCTCGTATCTGTTGTCAAGAAGCTTGCCGATATACTTTTCCACTTGCTTTATCCCCCTTACAGCGCAA
The DNA here is from genome assembly GCA_012515925.1 of Clostridiales bacterium. GTDB lineage: Bacteria > Bacillota > Clostridia > Oscillospirales > JAAYXM01 > JAAYXM01. Next base: position 2,041 of record JAAYXM010000015.1, on the reverse strand, counting down.
GTAACACGGAGGTAATATTATCATAGCCGCCGCGTTGATTCGCGATATCCGCGAGCCTCCGGCAGCATTCGGAATTATTCTCTCCATACATGATTTCGTATAGTATTTCCTGCTCGGTAACGAGGTTTGTAAGACCGTCGGTACACAGCAGCACAAAGCTTAAATCCTCTCTTTTCAAGCTGTATATATCCTCATGCACCCTTGCGTCCGTGCCTATTGCCCGGGTAATAAGGTTTTTGCCAGGGTGCTTGTTCGCCTGTTCCTTTGTAATCTCGCCCGAGCGGAGCATATCCTCGACAAGTGAATGGTCGCGGGTTATAATGCTGATTCCGTCGCGGTTTATCCGGTATGCCCGGGAATCGCCCACATTTACGATTACTATGTTATCGCCCGAAATTACGGCCGCCACAAGCGTCGTTCCCATGCCGCGAAGCTTTTTGTCACGCGCGGCCTCGTCATGCACGCTTTTATTCGCGGCCTTTACGGCCTTGGATATAATCTCCGCAAGCTGTTTTTCGGTCATGCCGGGCTTAAGGCCGGCGCCCATAATCTCACTGAACGTACTCACGGCGATTTTGCTCGCGAGATTACCGGCGGCCGCGCCGCCCATGCCGTCACAGACGATGCAGAAGCCGATATTTTTCTCGGTGTCAATCACTACATTATATGCGTCCTCGTTATCGCTTCGCACCTTGCCTATGTCCGTATAGCCCCATGCTTTCATGTAGTAAGTCCATTCCTTTCGTTTGCCGCAATTGCTTTTCTCCTGAGCTGTCCGCACGCGGCGGAAATATCCTCCCCCATGCTGCGGCGCATCGTAACGTTAAGCCCGTTTTGTTCAAGTATACCTTGAAATTTACGCGCCCAATCGCGTGAAGGTGGAGAAAAATCCGATTCCACCGTCTTATTGAGCATTATAAGATTTATATGGCACGGAAAACCCGAAAGCAGCCGGGAAAGATTAAGCGCTGCCTCCCGTGTATCGTTTACGCCCGAAATCAAAGCGTATTCGAAGGATATTCTCCGTGATGTGCGAGAATAATAATACCTGCATGCCTCAATCAGCCGCGAAACCCCGTATTTGCGGTTTACCGGCATTATTTTATTTCTTGTCCCGTCGTCCGGCGCGTGCAGGGATACCGACAGCGTAACAGGTATGTTTTCCTCCGCGAGACGGTAGATTTTATCACACAGGCCGCTTGTAGATAACGAGATGTGGCGCATACCGATGTTAAGACCGTTTTTATCGTTTACAAGCTTTAAAAACCTGATTACGTTATCGTAATTATCCAAGGGCTCGCCCGTGCCCATAAGAACGATATTTGTGATTTTCTCACCCGTATCTCGCATAATCCCGATTACCTGCTCGAGCATCTCGGACGGCGCGAGGTTTCTGATTAGCCCTCCGACCGTCGAGGCGCAGAACCCGCAACCCATCCTGCAGCCCGCCTGGGTGGATATGCAGATTGAGTTCCCATGCTTGTATCTCATAAAAACCGACTCGACGCAGTTTCCGTCGGCAAAAGCAAACAGGTATTTTATTGTGCCGTCCTTTTTTGAAACCTGCTTTGCGGCGCGCTCAGCGGTTACTATAAACGAGTGTTCACGAAGCTTTGACCGCGTTTTTATTGAAATATTGGTCATTTCATCAAAGTCGCGTACACCGCCGTGAAGCCATTTAAAAACCTGTGCCGCGCGGTATTGGGGCTCCCCGATGCTTTGCACAAATTCCGAAAGCTCATCGGGGGTCATTGATTTAATATCCTTCATTGGGTTCTCCTAAGCTTTGCGATATAAAACCCGTCGGTATCGTATTCATGGGGCAAAAGCCGTATTTCGGTTTTTCCCCCTCCGGGAAGACCGGGCAAATCGATGGTATCGGCGCAAAAAGCTGGATTATTACGTAAAAAATCGTGTATTACGTTTTGGTTTTCTTCGGGAAGTATTGTGCAGGTGGAATATACTATTCCGCCTCCGGGCTTTACATAGCGGGAAACATTCTCTGAAATCCGGCGCTGGAGATCTGGCAGCTCCTTAATCT
>JAAYXM010000128.1 GCA_012515925.1 Clostridiales bacterium | reverse complement strand
TACTCGGATTTTATCCGCTATCCGATTAAAATGGATGTGACAACGCGCAAGCCCGGGGATGGCAAGGAGGACGAATTCGAGGAAACAAAGGAAGAGCAGATTATAAACAGCATGGTGCCGATATGGAGGAAAAACAAGGACGAGCTGACCAAAGCCGACTATGATAATTTCTATTCGGAAAAGCATTACGGGTTTGACAAGCCGCTTGCTCATATCCATATTAAGGTCGAGGGCACCGTTAGATACAACGCGATTCTGTATATCCCCGAAAAAACCCCGTTTGATTTTTATACCAAGGAATTTGAAAAAGGGCTTGAGCTGTATTCGAACGGCGTAATGATAATGAATAAATGCCCGGATTTGCTGCCGGACTATTTCGCGTTCGTGCGCGGCATGGCGGACAGCGAGGACTTATCCTTAAATATTTCGAGAGAGCTTCTGCAGCATGACAGGCAGCTTAAGATAATAGCAAAGAATATTAAGAATAAAATCAAAAGCGAGCTTGAAGGCATGCTGAAAAACGACAGGGAAACCTATGAGAAGTTTTTCGGGGAATTCGGCCGCCATCTCAAATACGGCATATACAGCAGCTTCGGCGCGGATAGGGACGATTTGCAGGACCTTCTGATGTTCTATTCCTCCACCGAAAAGAAGCTTGTAACCCTTGACGAATACGTATCGCGCATGAGCGAAAACCAGAAATACATCTACTACGCCTGCGGCGAGTCAGTCGAGCGGATTGACAAGCTGCCGCAGACCGAGCTTGTCGCGGATAAGGGCTACGAGATTCTATACATGACCGGGGACGTGGACGAATTCGCCGTAAAAATGCTTATGCGCTACAAGGAAAAGGAGTTTAAATCCGTTTCCGCGAGCGACCTCGGCATAGAGCAGGAAAAAAGCGATGAGACAGCCGACGAGCCGGACAACAATATTTTCTCCGCGATGAAGGAGATATTGAAAGACAAGGTGCATGAGGTCAGGGCTTCAAAGCGTCTTAAAACCCACCCGGTATGCATCGTAAGCGAGGGCGAGATTTCGGTTGAGATGGAGAAGGTCTTAAACACCATGCCGACAAACCGGAGGATTTCCGCGCAGAAGGTGCTTGAAATCAACCGGAATCATGAGATGTTCGGCGCCTTGAAGAACGCTTTTGAAAACGACAGGGAAAAGCTCGAGCTCTATACGGATTTGCTGTATAACCAGGCGCTTCTTATGGAGGGGCTTCCGATTGAGGACCCGCTCTCGTTTGGCAATAATATTTGTAAACTGATGAAATAAATAAAAACGGGGCCGACAAGCCCCGTTTTTATACTAACCGCCGGCTTCGGCGGTTAATTATTTATATTTGTTTTTTAATACGGTTAATCGCGCTTTTTTCGAGACGCGAAACCTGCGCCTGGCTTATCCCTATTTCGCTCGCGACCTCCATCTGCGTTTTCCCGTCGTAAAAGCGAAGCGAGAGTATATGCTTCTCGCGCTCGTTGAGCTTGCTTATCGCCTCTTTAAGCGCGATATGCTCAAGCCAGTTTTCGTCCGTGTTCTTGTTGTCCCCCACCTGGTCCATAACGCATATCGTATCCCCGCCCGAATCCGAATACACCGGGTCAAACAGCGAGACGGGGTCCATAATCGCGTCAAGCGCGAATACGACATCCTCGTTTTTCATCTCCATCGCGCGGGCGATTTCGTCTATCGAGGGTTCGCGCTGCTTGTCGCTCGTAAGCTTTTCCTTTACCTGCAAAGCCCTGTACGCGATATCCCGCATTGAGCGTGACACGCGTATCGAGCTGTTGTCGCGCAAATACCTTCGGATTTCGCCGATAATCATCGGAACGGCGTATGTGGACAGTCTTACATTCAATGATGTGTCGAAATTGTCGATTGACTTGATAAGCCCGATACAGCCGACCTGAAACAAATCGTCAACCATCTCGCCGCGGTTGACAAAGCGCTGGATAACGCTGAGCACAAGCCTGAGATTTCCGGAAATCAATTCCTCGCGGGCGCTAAGGTCGCCGTTTTTGTATCTTTTGAGAAGCTCGTTTATTTCGCTGTTCGTCAGAACCTTGAGCTTAGAAGTGTTTACGCCGCATATTTCAACCTTGCCCTGCATTTAATCTCCTCCAACGAATTGACCGAATGATATCATTATTGCCGCAAGGCATTTTTTTAATACGAGCAACGAACCGCAAACAACATATTATTATTTTAATCGCTTAAGTTTTAAAAACCGCAATCCGGAATAATGCTGTTTATACCCCTCGAAGGGAGAGGAATATAAACAAGGCCGCAATCATACTATCAATTTACATAAAATTGTACTAACTGCCCGGCGGCTATTGTATTTTCCGGGCAACTGTGATAATATACATTTAATAGCAGCGGCTTTGTTTTTTAAGCCGCTAATATTGCTTTATTCGGTTTTTTCGGAGGATATATATGATACTGATCGGCGAAAAACTTAACAGCTCGATTCCCTCGGTATTCAGGGCTTTTCAGGAAAACAACGCGGAATTCGTTAAAACCGCCGCGAAACAACAGCTTGAGGGCGGGGCCGACTATCTTGACGTCAATACCGCGGCCTGCATGAAGGACGAGCCCGAAAAACTCAAATGGGTTATAGAAACAATCCTCGCGGCCGGAAGCGACGTAAAATTCATGCTGGACTCTCCGAACGCAAAGGCCGTCGAATATGTTCTTGAAAGCCTGCCGCTCGGGGATGTGATTATCAATTCGATTACTCTTGAAAGCGAGCGGTTTAATTCCATGCTGCCGCTTGTCCTCAAATACAAAACGCGAATCGTCGCGCTACCCATCGACGATGATTTCGGCATGCCCGAAACCGCGGAGAAGCGCTTTGAGCTTGCGTCCGTTCTTATAGAACGCCTGCGTGAAAACGGCGTGAAGGACGGCGATATATTCGCCGACGCCTTAATCACCACATTGGGGACAAATTCGGAATCCGGCGCCGAAACCTTAAAAACAATACGCTTGTTAAGGGAAAAATACCCGGAAATACATATAACGGGCGGCCTTTCCAATGTTTCGTTCGGGCTGCCCGGGCGCGCGTTTATCGACAGCGCGTTTTTAACCGCGGCCATCACCTGCGGGCTTGACAGTGTGATTATGAATACGGTAAAGCCCGAGCTGCGTATGGCTTTACGCGCCGCGCTGCTTGTAAACGGAAGTGATGAGTATTGCTTAAACTATATAGAGAGTTACAGGGGAAATTACGAATAATATTCGCGACTGTATAAGGCGGGGGTAATCATGAAATTCGAATCCAATCAGAAATACACGACTATCGCGGTCTACTGTTTTTTGATTATTATCGCTTCGATATTCTTTCACCACCTGATCAATAACTTTACGTTTTATAAGAGCATAATCGGCGCGGGTCTCGGGCTTATGACCCCGTTTATTTACGGCTTCATTATCGCCTACGTCCTGCATCCGGTACTTAGAATGTTTGAAAAAAACGTCCTTCCGTACATAAGCCGCGGTCGTCTTTCAAGGCGCGCCTGCAGATATCTCGGGATTATGCTGACAATGCTGTGCGCGCTTATTTCTTTAGCTATTTTCCTGACCTTCGTAATCCCCGAGCTCACAGCGAGCGTTTCGAAAATCGGCTCGCAAATCGGCTTGTACGCCAATAAATTTCAAAGCTTTGTCAATGACCTTATCGCAAAATACAGCGGAAACGAAATCGTGGTCTCGCTTCTTAAGAGCCTGTCGGATTCCACCGAGCAGATAATCAAGCAGTCACTTACGCTGTTTACACAATCTATTAGCGAGGTTATCGCTGCCACGATAAGCATTACGTCCGCGATATTCAATATCGTTATCGGCTTTGACATTTCAGTATATCTCTGGGCGTCTAAGGAAACCTTTTTCGCGCAGAGCAAAAAGCTGATTAACGCGGCCTTCCCAAAACGCGTTT
>JAAYXM010000127.1 GCA_012515925.1 Clostridiales bacterium | reverse complement strand
CGTGCGCCCGCATTCGCATTGCTCGTAGTTTAAGCGCGTGATATCCCCGGTGCGGTAGCGTATGACGGGCAGCGCCTCTTTTGTAAGCGTGGTAATGACGAGCTCGCCGTACTCGCCCTCGGGCAGAACCTCGCCGGTTTCGGGGTTTATAATCTCGGGTATAAAGCAATCCTCCGCGAAATGCAAACCGCAGCGCAGATGGCACTCGCCCGAGACCCCCGGACCGATAAGCTCGCTCATGCCGTAATTGTCTGTTGCTATAATATTGAAGTTCTCCTCAATTCTACGGCGCATTTCATTCGAGCATCCCTCCGAGCCGAACAGCCCGATGCGCAGCTTAAGCTTATCCGTGATACCCATTTCCTTCGCCATCTCGCTCATATACATCGCGTAGGACGGGGTCGCGACAAGCACGGTCGTGCCGAAGTCCTGCATAATCATAAGCTGCTTTTCGGTGTTGCCGCTTGACGTCGGAATGATTGCGGCGCCTAATTTCTCAAGACCGTAATGCAGACCGAGCGCGCCCGTGAACAGCCCGTAGCCGAACGAAATCTGGACGATATCGTCGGGCGTTGCGCCCGCGGCGACCGCAACGCGCGCCACAAGGTCGGACCACATATCCAAATCCTTTTTCGTATAGCCGACCACCGTCGGTTTTCCCGTGGTGCCCGATGAGGCGTGGATGCGCACGATTTTATTCACGGGAACCGCGAACATACCGTAAGGGTAGTTGTCGCGGAAATCGGACTTTTTTGTAAACGGCAGGCGTTTTAAATCGTCGAGGGATTTGATATCCTCCGGTTTGATATTCGCTACCGCGAATTTCTCCCGGTAGAGCGAAACGTTCATCGCGTATTCAACGGTCTTGCGCAGCCGCGCGAGTTGGAGCTCAAGCAGCTCACTGCGCGGCATGGTCTCTATTTCTTTCTGAAAATACATATATATTACCTCCGATAAAAACAAACGTTATTTTTTGCGGGTTAAAAGGCTTGCGACCGGCACGGAAACCACGGAAACAAGCATTGCGACCGCGCCGATAAGCGGAGAGTTTTTGGTTGCCGCCGCAAAGCCCGAGGTCAGTGTGAGGTACGAAACAAGCACAAGAACCGTGGAAAGTCCGGAAATCATCCCGGTCCATGCGCCGGCTCTTGTTGTTTTCTTATAATAAAGCCCCCAGATGTAAGGGCCGATGAAGCATCCCGAAACAGCGCCCCATGAAAACGACATAAGCGCGATAATAAACGAAAACCGAAGGCTTGCGAACAGAAACGAGAGCAAAACGAATAAAAAGCACAGACCGCGCATGAGCAGCATCTGCTTTTTCTTGTCGATATCGGGTACGAATTCGCCCGCAAGGTCGACCGCGATCGCTGAGCTTGAGGTCAGAACAACCGAGGAAAGCGTTGACATCGAAGCCGAAAGCACAATCAGCAGCACCACGCTCAAAACGATATTCTGGAAAACCCCGTTTGTAAGCGCGGCCACCAGCATATCGGGAATAATCTTGTCGTAACCCTCTTTGGGCACGCCGCTTAAGTACAGCCTGCCGAAAACCCCCGTAAAGTACGCGCCGATACCGATAATCGCCGCGAACGCCGTTGATATGATTGTGCCGGCTTTGATTGCGCGCTCGTCGCGGATTGCGTAAAACTTATGTATCATCTGGGGAAGGCCCCAGGTACCGAAGCTTGTCAGCAATACGAGCGACAGGAGGTTAAGCCAGTTTTTCCCGCCGAATATATGCGTGAGATTCGCGCCCTCATCAAGAGCTTTAAGCTTTGCCAGACCCTCGGTAATCCCGCCCACCTGCGGGTTTGTGACGACAAAGAACATCATAAGGCAAAGACCGACTATCATGATAAGCCCCTGAATGAAATCCGTTATCGTCGTGGCCGTATAGCCGCCGAGCACAAGATAAAACGAGGAAAGCGCCGCGATAATCAGCATGCAATATACAACCGGCACGTTCGGGAAAATCGCGTTGAACAGATACCCGAGCCCCATATAAACCGAGGCCGCATAGGGCAAAAGGAATATAAAAATCACAAGCGCGGAAAAAAGCTTCATACTGGCGGAACGATACCTTGCCTGGAAAAATTCCGGCATGGTTGATGCGTTGAGTTCACGTGTCATCGACCGTGTCCTGCGGGCTAAAACAAGCCATGCGAGCATACTGCCGAGTATCGCGTTTCCGATACCTATCCATATCGCGCCGAGACCTATCTCCCAGCCGGATTTACCGGCGTATCCGATAAAGATAACGGCGCTGAAATACGTGGTGCCGTATGCGAAGGCCGAAAGCCACGCGCCGACGTTTCTGCCGCCGAGCAGGAAGCTTTTCATGCTTTTTGAGCGCTTATACGAGAATAATCCGATACTCGTCATGAGTATCGCAAACAGGATAAGTGAGATAATCGCTATTGTCTGAGTCAATTCAATCTGCCGTCCTTCCGTACTACATATAAAGTTTATCTAAAATATTATAATACTATTTTTGTAATGTGTAAATGGTAATTTGAACGATTTCTCGCCCCCGAAGCGGGCGAGAAATCACTATTCTTTCAATTATTTATCAATCCAGCTCGTCTAAAGTCAGAGAAAACGCGGGAATAAAATTATCGATAAAATAATCAACCTCGGGCATGCCGAGCTTTAAAAGGTCCTTTTTAATCTGCTCCTCGGCCTTTATAAACTCGCGGTTTCCGGCGCGGCGCTCCTCTAAACACTTTATGTACGCCGAAAGCTTGTCCGCCGCGTGAATAAGCTTCTTCAGCTCCGGGTCATCCGGCATCGCGGCGGACGCTATCCCGTCCTTAACCTCCGCGGGAAGCAGGGTCAGAAGCCTTTCCGCCGCGCTGTTTTCGAGCTTTGAAAACGCGCTTCGGATTTCGGGACTGAAGTATTTAACCGGCGTCGGCATATCGCCCGTAAGGATTTCGGGCATGTCGTGATACAGCGCGCACGCCGCGGCGCGCTCGGGAGAAACGCTTTTTTTAAATACATCCCTGCCTATTACCGCGAGCGCGTGCGCGAGCAGGGACACGTGATACGAGTGCTCCGCGACGTTCTCATGCATCGTATTGCGCATGAGCGCCCAGCGCGTAATGTATTTCATACGGTATATAAACGCGAAAAACTTGCTCATATATTCCACCTCTGTTATGGATTTAATTCCAATGTGTTATCCTGCTTAACCAGCGCCTTATCCTTCCATTTGCCGCTTTTGTACCGATACAGCGCGAACAGCATGCTGACAAACCAGCCGATGGGCATCGACCACCAGATCGCGCGGTAACCGATATACGGCACAAGCAGATATGCCGAAACAAGGCGCAAGCCGAACGCGATAAGCGTTATATAAGTCGAGTAAAACACATCGCCGCACCCGCGCAGCAGGCTGGATGTCACATTCATAATCGAAAATAGCAGATAAAAGCACACGACCACCTGCAGGTACTGCGTTCCCTGCCGGATTACCTCGCTTGAGCCGGCGTCGCCTCGTATAAAAAGGCCTATAAGCTGCTTGCCGTAAATAAAAACTACCGCGGTCAAAACAAGACACAGCACGGCGGATATAACAAGCGTTTTTCTGTAGCCTTTTTCCGCACGTTCGGGTTTTCCGGCGCCGATGTTCTGCCCGGCGAACGTCGAAAGCGCCATGCCGATATTCATGACGGGCATTATCGCAAGCTGGTCGATTCGGGAAGCAGCGGTTACCGCGGCAATCGTAACGGCGCCGAAGCCGTTTACAAGCCGCTGCACCGCGATAAAGCCGAGGGACAATACGGTCTGCTGAATCGACGAGGGTATTCCGATTTTAACGATGAGATAAAAAAGCTTCCTGTCGAAAACAAATTCATTTAGCTTAAAGCGAAACAGCGGGACCTTGATATACACGTATACAATCGAGGCTATCGCGGATATCGCCTGGGCGATAAACGTAGCCCATGCCACGCCCGCGACGCCCTGTTTTAAGTTCGCGACAAAATATATATCCAATACGATATTGATTATCGTGGAGACAATCAGAAAGTAAAGCGGCGTTTTCGAGTCGCCCACCGAGCGCAGCACGGCGGACACGAAATTATACAGATACATGAAGAATAAGCCGAGGAAGAATATACGCAGGTAAACGATTGAGTCATTTAATATATTATCCGGAACGTCAAGCAGGTTTTTCAGCAAAAACGGGGATAAAAAATAGCCGATGACCGAAAGCAGAATACTTGCGGCGGAGGCAAACAGAAATACGGACGTAGTGGCGCGCCGCATGTCGGTCAGGTTATTCGCGCCGAAAAGCTGTGACAATAGTATGCCCGCGCCCAAGGCAAGACCAAGAACCGATGCCACCATCAGAAACAGTATCGGAAAGCTTGTCCCGACGGCCGCGAGCGCGTGCTCGCCGACATATCTTCCTACGATAATACCGTCGGCCATGCTGTAGGCCTGCTGAAACAGGTTGCCGATAAGCATCGGTACGGCAAAGTATATAATATGCCGCGCTTCCCCTCCGCTTGTCATATCCTTCATTGATAAAACTCCCCGATAAACAGAAATATTGGACAATATACGCTTAAAAACATAAATATGATATGAAAAAAAGTAACCATTCACGCGGAGGTTTCATATAATAGCGTGAAGGACGGTGGTGTGCGTTGAGTGAAAGCGTTATTGAGAATACACAAGTAAAAGGTTTCCGCGCGGATGAAAAGCTGACAGAGCTTATCGAAAAAGAGCAAAGAAACGCGTTTTTCTATTACATGCTGGCAAAAAAAGCGCCGACACCCCAGAGCTCGAAGACGCTGCTGCTATTGGCGGCGGAGGAGTCAAACCACGCGCAGGGGCTTCTTGCAAGCTATTACCTGATTACGGGTCTTAAGTATATAATGAATAAAAAGTATAATGACATGCACATACCGTTCTTTCAACCGGCATTGCGCGCCATGTTCCATAACGAGCTGAAAGACGCATCGGATTACGTAAGCCTCGCAAATCTATCAAATGACGCAAGCCTTAAAGAGCTTTTTCTGCGTTTTGCGGATGAGGAAAAACAGCACGCGGCCTGGCTGCGTGAGCTGCTTTCCGGGCTGATGTGAAAGCCCTTTTTCAGCCGCGAAAGCGGAAATT
>JAAYXM010000014.1 GCA_012515925.1 Clostridiales bacterium | reverse complement strand
TTATGGAATAGAATCCTTAAAAGCCGTGCATAATTTTAGTGGATTAACTTCTCTAAATATTATGTATATTTGCGCTGTTTAGCGGCGGAAAGGAGATTCCATGCAGGTTCGCCAGTTAATGAACACAAATGTAGTATCACTGCTTCCCGATGATTCGGTTTCGCATGCCGCGAGACTGCTTCAGCGGCATAATGTGGGCTCGCTGCCCGTCTGCGCGCAGGACGGCAGACTTCGCGGAATTGTTACCGACCGCGATATTGTGCTTCGCTGTGTCGCTTCCGAAAGCCCCCCGGAGGAAACCCGCGTTCGCGAAATAATGACGCGCGGTGTCGTGAGCGTCACCCCGGACGACGATGTGCGCGAAGCCGCGCACCTGATGGCAGCCGAACAAATCAGAAGGCTGCCCGTCGTGGAAAACAACCGGGTTATCGGAATGCTCTCGATTGCGGACATGGCGCGCAATCACGCGTTCGACATGGAAACCTCTAAGGCCCTGTCCGAGATATCCATGCCCGACAATCCATATAATAAGAAATAGACACATAACCAAAAAAACGACGGACAGAGGGACTTCTGATTGTCCCCCTGTCCCGTTTTATGTAAGTATATTCAGATTAATCTATAAGCCGCCGTATTCGCCGATTTAACGGCAATATATGTAACAATGCTGTCCTTTACAAAATGAGAAGTATAAAATAAAGCCGGCATACTTCGACGTTTTTGATACATATTTCGTCGCGATTCTTTTTGACTATGAGAATGGATAATGCTATAATAATATTGTAAAACGATATTATTTATGTAAAATCCGGAGGATTCCTTAATATGCTCGAGCTTGTCACAAAAAACACCCTGCCGGAATATGAGCGGTTCATCGCGTCACATCCGAAAGGGCATTTCATGCAGTCCCGGCTCTGGAGCCGGCAAAAGCCGGACTGGATATGGGAGGGAATTATTGCCCGCGACGACGGCGGCGAAATCTGCGGCGCCATGTCCGTATTAATCCGCAAGGCGCCGTACCTGCCGTATTCGCTGATGTATGCCGGCCGCGGCCCGGTTTGTGATTTGCACGACGCCGAAACTCTCAAAAAGCTTACGGAAGGCGCGCGTGAGCTCTCGAAGAAATACCGCGCGTATTGCCTCAAGCTTGACCCGGACGTGTGTATCAACGATACCGAATTCATCGGAATCATGCGAAATCTCGGCTACCGTCATGTGGACACGGGCAAGAATTTTTCGGGTATTCAGCCGCGCTTTGTGTTCAGATTAAACACGGAGGGCAAAACCGGGGATGAAATCTTTAACGCTTTTCATTCGAAAACGCGCTACAATATCCGCCTTGCCGAACGCAAGGGCATCCGCGTCGAAATAAAGGGCGAGGAAGCGATTGACGATTTTTATAATCTTATGCTTGAAACCGGCGTCAGGGACGGGTTTTTAATCCGCCCCCGCGAGTACTTCAGCCGGATGCTCGAAAGCTTAGGCGAGCATGTCAGGCTCTATATGGCGTACTTCGGCGACACCGCTGTCGCCGGCACCGTCGCGATTCAATACGGCGATAAGGTCTGGTATCTTTACGGCGCGTCCTCGAACAATTACCGGAACCTTATGCCGAACTACCTGCTGCAGTGGCGCATGATTGAGTGGGCAATCGAGAATAACTGCCGGATATATGATTTTCGCGGCGTCTCGGGTGACTTGTCGGAGAACAACCCGCTTTTCGGGCTGTACAGGTTCAAGAAAGGGTTTGGCGGAGAACTGGTCGAGTTTGCCGGCGAGTTTGAATATAACATGAAGCCCGTCATAAACTGGATGGCGGGAAAAGGCGAAAAGGCGTTCAGAAGGATTATGAAAAATCTGTTTCTGTTTAAGAACAGAAAGCAGTAGACAGCGCCGGAGGGGTTTTTGTTGAACATATTCGTTATAGAAAAGGATAAGCTTGTCTCAAATATAAATATTGTAAAAAAGAAAGCGGGCAATTCTAAGATTTACGCCGTAGTCAAGGGTGACGGATACGGGCTCGGGCTTCTCAGGTTTGCCGAAATCCTTCGTGATAACGGCATAAACGCGTTCGCGGTCACCGAACCCGAAGAAGTCCTCGCGTTACGGGACGCGGGCTTTAAGGATTCGGAAATTCTTATGCTCCGCTCTACCGCGATCGCGGATGAGATTGAAACGCTTATAAAAAACGACGCGGTGCTCACGCTCGGAAGCAATGACGCGGCGGCGGCGGCTAACGGTATCGCGGGAAAGCTCGAAAAAAAAGCGCGCGCCCATATTAAAATCGATACGGGCATGGGGCGCTATGGGTTTAACCCCAATGCCGCGGAGTCCGTTAAATCGCTGTTTGAATACATGACAAATATTGAAATCGAGGGGCTGTATACGCATTTAAACCGCGCGTATAAGAGCAGGAAAACCACAATAAAGCAGATTAGCACGCTGTTTGACGTCGAGAAAAAGCTTAAGGACTCGGGGTATTCGCCAGGGTGCGTGCATTTCGCGGGCTCCTCGGTATTGTTTAAATACAATATCGATTTGCGCGACGCGGTGCGTATCGGCTCGGCGTTCGTCGGGCGGCTCGCCGTAAGATGCAAAAACAGCGGGTTGGAGAAAATCGGGTATCTTCAAAGCCGGGTGTGTGAAGTGCGATGGCTTGACAAGGGGCAGACCGTCGGCTACGGAAGCGCGTACCGCGCGTCCCGACCCGTAAAAATCGCGGTAATCCCGCTCGGCTTCCGGCACGGCTTCGGCGTCTCGAAAATCCGGGACACCTACAGAATTCGCGACGGACTTATGTACGTTCTTTCGGATATTAAAAAAACAATTCTCGGCGAGAAGATATACGTCACTATAAACGGGAAAAAAGCGCGCTCTCTCGGCCATATCGGAATGCTGCACACGGTGGCGGACGTTACGAAAATTCAATGCGAAACCGGAGACATCGCGAGATTTGATATAAACCCGCTCTATGTCAGCGAAAGTGTTGAAAAAACCTATGTGTGACAGCGGCACGCCGTTGTATGACGCGCTAAAAGAGCGCGCCGCGCGGGGAAAGCTCAGGTTTCACATGCCGGGTCATAAAGGGCGCGACGTATACGGCAGCGGGCTTCTTCGCGCAATGGAGCTTGACTTCACCGAGCTTCGCGGTACCGGAAACCTGTATGACGGCACCGCCCCGATTGCGGACGCGGAGCGGCTCGCGGCAAAGGCATGGCGAGTGCCGCGCGCTTTCTTTACGACATGCGGCGCGACCTCGGGAATATTCGCCGCGATATATCTGAGCACGCGCGGCAAGAAAAAGATTATTATCGACCGCGGCTGTCATAAAAGCGTATACCACGCCGCGGCGCTTATGGATTTAAACCCGGTTTATGTCTATCCCGACAGAATAGAGGGGTTTAACATAAACGGCGCGGTTTCCCCCGATAAATTAGAAAAACTCTTAACCGAAAACCCGGACGCGGGCGCGGTTGTACTCACCTGCCCCACGTATTACGGCGTTATGTCGGACATAAAGGTTATCGCGAAGCTTACCCGCCGGTACGGAATACCGCTTATTGTCGATGAGGCGCACGGCGCGCACCTGCCGTTTTCAGACGGCTTTTCATCAGCCGTGGCACTGGGTGCCGATATCGCGGTCTGCTCGATGCACAAGACGCTGCCCGCGCTGGGCCAGGCGGCCATGGTTCTGACAAACGAAGATATAAGTCCGCTTGATGCGCGGCGCGCGCTCGCGTTATTTTCCACCTCAAGCCCGTCCTACGATATTATGGCGACAATGGACCTTGCGCGCGATTATATGCAGAACACGGGGCGCGCTGTATGTAAAACGCTTTCGGAAAAAATAAGTCGGATTCGTCGGGGTATAAACTCGTCCGGCATCTTTAAGACTTTGGATATCCCCGCGATTGATCCGCTGCGCCTGTGCGTAAACACGGCAGGGGCGGGGCTTACCGGATATAAGGCGGCGGAGATACTTGAGGACGAATTCGATATTGTCTGCGAAACCGCGGATTTATTGAACGTACTGTTCATAATAACCGCGGCGGACAGCAATAATGATATTGAAAGGCTGAATTCCGGCCTTTGCGCGCTGCGAAAATACGCCGGGGGCGCGCCGGTAACGCCTCCCGATTTTCCGCAAGGCGCAAAAGCCGCTCTGACTCCGTATGATGCGCTTAATAAGGCCGGAACAACAATCCCTCTTCGCGAAAGCGCGGGCTATATATCACTTAACAACCTGTGCCCGTACCCGCCCGGGATACCCGTCGTAGCCATGGGCGAGGTTATCTACCCGGAGCACATAGCATATCTATTATTATGCGGCTTTTCTCCGGAGGAGCAGATATCGGTTATTTCGCTAAATTAACGGGAGGTGCTTTCCATGAAACTGGTAATGGCAATAATCAACGCTGAGGACGCTCAAACGGTAATTTCACATCTCACCAAGGAGAGCTTTTCGGTTACTAAGCTCGCGACCACGGGCGGGTTTCTGAAAACCGGCAACACGACAATCATAGTCGGAGTCGAGGCGGATACCGTCGATAAGGTCATCTCAATCATAAACGAGCATTCGCACAGCAGAAAGCAGATGATACCGTCCACCTCCGAGCTCGGCATGGGCTTCTTCCCGTCCGTGCCCGTCGAAATCTCCGTCGGCGGCGCGACCGTGTTTGTAATGGACGTGGAGAGGTTCGAAAAGATTTGAGAATATGAATTTTGAAGGCTTT